>JAHHQW010000031.1 GCA_020026195.1 Prevotella sp. | reverse complement strand
CTTTTTAGAATCGCTAAGCTATATGGCTATCCCCATTGATTATCTACTGAGCCTAAATCATTACAACAAAACAGAATGATTTTCGTTTATATATTAAACATACAATAAGAAATGACTAAACGTGCTATAATTGTCGGTGCCACATCGGGCATAGGACGTGAAACGGCAAGACTGTTTCTTAACGAAGGATGGACACTTGGTATTGCGGGCAGACGTGAGGAGAAGTTGCAGGAGTTTAAGGCTCTTGCTCCAGAACGTATTTTTATACAGGCTATTGATATTCGTGACGAACATGCTTCAGAAAGTCTTAAGGAACTTATTACTAAAATGAACGGAATGGATCTGTATTTTCACTGCTCTGGCATTGGTAATCAGAATATGTCTCTTAATCAGAATATTGAGATTAATACTCTTGAAACAAACGGCACAGGCTTCGTACGCATGGTGACAACAGCATTCAATTATTTCAAATCTGTAGGTCACGGACATATTGCAATTGTCAGTTCCATTGCCGGCACTAAAGGTTTAGGCACTGCTCCATCCTACTCTGCAACTAAGCGCATGCAGAACACTTATATTGATGCCTTAGAACAGTTAGCACACATGCAGCATTTAGACATTGCCTTTACTGACATCCGTCCCGGTTTCGTTGCCACTGACCTTTTAAACGATGGCAAGAACTATCCTATGCTGATGAAGACGGAAAACGTAGCAAGGCACATATTACATGCAATAAATAACAAGAAACGCATTGCCACAATTGACTGGCGCTACCGCTTGTTAGTATTCTTCTGGCGAATGATTCCAAGATGTATATGGAAACATATGCCAATACATAACTGATGAAAACAACATAATTAAGCATCTTCCACTTCTTTATTTTAGATACTACAATACAATTTTCTGATAGTATTCTACATTATACTGATACTTATACGAGTAGGGAATATTGCTTTTGGGTAAACATGACTTGTTTGCAAACTTTTGTCACTACATCAAAAGACTTTCGTAATGACAGAAGCTAAGAGACATGCAACATCAGTTTATTCGATACGAAACATTAAAAATATCAGATAAAACAAAACAGTAAGAAGATATTTATTTCATAATCACAGACTTTACATAAACATTAAAACCCGGCTCTAACAAAAGAACCGGGTTTAATGTAAAAATGATATTAACCTAATACTTTAAAACTGTGCAGCAGCATCGAGAACGATCTCAGAAAGTGTCGGATGGATATGAACCATTTCGGCAAGTTCCTTAGCTGTTGTACCCTTTGTCATGAGAACGCTTATTTCCTGTGCTATATCTGCGGCATGAGCGCCATAGAGATAGCAGCCTATAATTTTACCATCCTTGTCGGCTATAAGTTTCAGCAAGCCTTCTGTCGCGTTCATAGCCATTGCCTTACCGTTGGCACGATAGAATGCTTTCTTAACTGTATATTCAATACCCTGAGCCTTGCATGCATCTTCTGTAAGACCAACACCACCGACCTCAGGATTAGTAAATACTGCCGAAGGAATGTTATTGAGAATAATGTCATCCTTAATGCCGAGAATATTGTTTACGGCACGCATACCCTGGAATGTAGCAGCATGAGCAAGCATACAGCGACCGTTTACATCACCAATTGCATATATGTGCTCAACATTTGTCTTCATGTTATCATCCACTACAATACCCGGACGTGCTGTCTCCACGCCTGTGTTCTCAAGGCCGAAGCCCTGAACATTTGCACCACGACCTGTTGCCACGAGAACAATGTCAGCCTCAACTGTTTCGAGAGCGCCCTTCTTATTTTCGAATGTAACGTTCAGACCTCCGTCTGTCTTCTCTATTTTCTTAACACCGCACTTCATGTTAAATGAAATACCACGCTTAGAAAGATTCTGACGCAGACGCTTTGCAATATCGCTGTCAATAGGAGGCAGACACTCGCTGAGGAACTCTATAACAGTAACCTCGCTGCCAAAACTATTAAATGCAGCTGCAAACTCCATTCCGATGACACCTGCACCGACGATGCACAGACGTTTTGGAACATACTGGATGTCGAGAAGTTCGGTAGATGTGAATACTCCTTCGTTGTCCATGCCTTCAATAGGCGGCATCTTAGAATGTGAACCTGTTGCAATGATTATATTATCAGCTGTATATTCTTCTCCATTGGCAACAACGGTCTTAGCATCCTTAAACTCAGCCTTTGCCATTACAAGCTGTATGCCAGGCATTGACATAAGTCCCTGAACACCTTCCTGTAACTGCTTTACGATTTCAGCCTTACGGTCGGCAATCTTCTTAAAATTAAGTTCGTAACTAAGATTATCAAGACCGAGAGCTTCACTCTCTTTCAGTTCGTCAATAATTTCTGCATGATGACAGAAAGCCTTTGTTGGAATGCATCCTTCATTAAGACATGTTCCACCTGCATGCTTATCTTCGAAAATTATAACCTGAAGTCCGTGTTTTGCAGCATATTCGGCTGTCTTATATCCGCCGGGACCGCTGCCTATTATAATAAGATCTGTTTTAGTCATTATTGGTTTAAGGTTTTAGTTAAAAGGGGAAAGACTAAAACGTGCCCCTCCCCTTTTATTTTATAAATTGAAACGATTTTATCAAACTTACTGATTGTTCTCAGCTATAAGCTGGCGATATGTAACCACGGGGTTCATAGCTGCAAGGACATCATCGACACGTCCGATAGGTGTATCGTGAGGTGCGCTCTTTACGATGTCAGGATTTGTCTTTGCTTCTTCTGCAATCTTACGCAGTACACCAATAAATCCATCAATTGTATCCTTGCTTTCTGTTTCTGTAGGCTCGATCATGAATGACTCATGGAACAGCAACGGGAAGTAGATTGTAGGAGCATGATAACCGTAGTCGAGCAGACGCTTAGCAACATCCATTGTAGTAACGCCTGTAGACTTATCTTTAAGACCGTCGAATACAAATTCGTGCTTGCAGAGAACATCGATAGGAAGTTCGTAAACATCCTTCAGAGATTCCTTAATGTAGTTAGCATTGAGTACTGCAAGAGGACCTACCATCTTAACATTCTCCTTACCAAGTGTGAGAATATATACATAGCAGCGCAGATATACAAGGAAGTTACCCATCCAGCCACTAACGAAACCAAGTGAATGTTCGTCGCAGTCTACATGATACTTACCTTCTGCATCTTTTCTAACTCTTGGGTTAGGAAGGAACTGCTCTAATCCGGCACGTACGCCTACAGGACCAGAACCAGGACCACCACCACCGTGAGGTGTAGAGAATGTCTTGTGTATATTGATGTGCATTACATCGAATCCCATGTCACCAGGACGTGCAACACCTACCAGCGGGTTGAAGTTTGCTCCATCGTAATACATCAGACCACCACATTCATGAACTAATTTTGTAATCTCTGGTATCTGCTGTTCAAACAAACCAAGAGTGTTCGGGTTTGTCATCATCATGGCAGCGACAGAATCGTCAAGAAGTCCCTTAAGATCTTCAACGTCAACAATACCGTCCTTTGTACTCTTTACCTCTACGACTTCAAGACCACAGACTGCTGCTGAAGCAGGATTCGTTCCATGTGCTGAATCAGGGATAATAACCTTTGTACGTTTATTATCTCCACGGCTCATGTGGTAGGCACGAATTGTCATAAGACCTGTAAGTTCACCATGAGCACCAGCAAACGGATTCAGAGTAAATTCGCTCAGACCTGTAAGTGCTGCAAGCTGTTTTTGCAATTCATAGTAAACATGCAGACATCCCTGGCATGTACAGTCTGGCTGCGACGGGTGAATGTTATTGAACTGAGGCATCATTGCTACCTCTTCGTTAATAACAGGGTTGTACTTCATTGTACAGCTGCCTAAAGGATAGAGACCATTATTAACGCCAAAGTTGTTTTCACTGTGGTTTGTGTAGTGGCGAACCACTGTCATCTCATCGCATTCGGGCATTTCAGCATCCTTTGCTCTTCTTAAAGAGGCAGGAATGTCTTTTGTAGAATATTTTGCAAACTCATTCTTCGGAAGAGAATAAGCCTTTCGACCTTCCTTAGAAAGTTCGAATATCAAATTGCCATATAATCTGTTGTTCATTTTACGTCCTCCTTAGCTATTGAGATTAATTTATCGATTTCTTCCTTAGTACGTTTCTCAGTAACGGCAAACATAATAGTATGGTCGTCGATTTTAACACCACCTAAAATTCCGTTTTCGATGAAACGTTTCTGCAGACAGTCTGCACAACCATCATATTCAACGCAGAATTCATTGAAGAACGTATTATTATATTTCATCTTGAACTTTCCAGTAGCTACCAGCTGATCTGCCAGATAGTGAGCTGCATCGTAACTCATCTCGGCTGCTTCCTTAATGCCCTGCTTACCCATAAGTGACATATAGATTGTAACCCACAGTGCCATCAGACTCTGGTTAGAGCAGATGTTAGATGTAGCCTTCTGACGACGAATGTGCTGCTCACGAGCCTGGAGTGTAAGAACGAAGGCACGCTGTCCCTTATTATCGACAGTCTTACCTACGATACGTCCCGGCATCTTACGGATAAGTTTCTCTGTAACGCAGAGATATCCTACATACGGACCTCCGAATGCCACAGGAACACCAAGTGACTGAGCGTCACCAACCGCAACGTCTGCACCCCACTCGCCAGGAGTCTTAAGTAGTGCAAGGTCGGCTGCAACGGCATTCATAACGAACAGACCCTTATTGTCGTGACATGTGTCTGCATAACCTGTATAATCTTCTACAATACCGTAGTAGTTAGGCTGCTGAACTATCATACCGCCTACACCGCCTTCTGCAAACTTTGCATCCATGTCAGCCTTGTCGGTAACTCCGTCTTTCTGTGCCACCATCTCGATTTCGAAACCATGGTACTTGGCATATGTCTTTACCACACGTACTGTCTTGGGATCTACTGTCTCAGAAACAAGTACCTTGGTACTCTTTTTCTTGTTATTGAAAGCCATAATGGCTGCTTCGGCAGTGGCTGTAGCGCCATCATACATACAGGCGTTAGAAACATCCATGCCTGTAAGTTCTGCCATCATGCTCTGATATTCGAAAATATAGTGGAGCGTACCCTGAGAAATCTCAGCCTGATACGGAGTATAACTGGTCAGGAATTCTGAACGTTCAACAATATTAGGAATGATTGAAGGTGTATAATGGTCGTATGCACCTGCACCTGCGAATATCGTAAGCTGTTTATTTTCATTTCCTACCTTATTAAGGAAATTGCGAATCTCAAGTTCGCTCATTGCCTCAGGAAGATCGTATTCTTTCTTAAAGAGCAAGCTTTCCGGAATCTCGCTGTAAAGGTCATTAAGACTCTTTACGCCGATTTTGTCAAGCATTGTCTTAATATCTTCGTCTGTGTGCGGAAAATATTTGAATTGCATAGTATTATATTTGTGTTTTTATTAGGTTTTAAAGATTTAAGCGTGCCATAAACATTTTCTGCACGCTTAAACCTTATATAAGTGGAGAATTATTTCTCGCAGAATTCTTTGTATGCCTTGGCATCCATAAGGTTGTCAAGTTCTGAAGCATCGCTCAGCTTAATCTTCATGATCCAGCTGCCGAATGCATCCTTGTTAATCATGTCAGGAGCATCTTCAAGATCTGTATTTACCTCTACAACAGTACCGCTTACAGGGCACTTAAGGTCGCTTGCTGCCTTAACACTTTCTACTGCGCCGAAATCTTCACCTGCTTCAAATTCATCATCCTCTTCAGGCATATCAACATATACCACATTTCCTAATGCATCCTGTGCAAAGTCTGTGATACCAACATATCCATATTCTCCTTCAACTTTTACGAATTCATGTGACTCTGAATAATAAAGTCCGTCTACAAATTTAACCATTTTCTTATGTATTTTTTTATAATTAGTAATCTTATTATTTATTTCTTGTAGTGTTTGTCGTAGAATTTCTTCTTAACAACAACACCCGGGAATGTCTTCTTTCTGATCTGAATCTCCAGAGGTGTATCAAGTTTACCATGACCCTTCTTTACAAGTGCCATACAAACACTCTTGTCTGTTGAGATACAGCGGTAACCTGTTGTAACATGACCAACGACTTCGCCATCGTGTAATACTTCGTATCCTGCACGTGGAATAGCCTTACCTTCGAGTTCGATACCTACGATGCGTGCCTCAGGTTTCTCTTCCTTCTGCTTTGCAATGGCTTCCTTACCAATGAACTCTTCTTTATCAAAGTTACAGAACATGCTGAGACCTGCCATAACAGGAGAAATCTTCTCGCTAAGTTCGTGTCCGTAAAGAGGAAGACCAACTTCGAAACGAAGTGTATCGCGACATCCGAGTCCGCAAGGTGTAACGCCTGCCTTCATCAGGGCATCCCAGCTCTTTACTATGAATTCGTGTGTACCATATATTTCAAAGCCATCTTCGCCTGTGTAACCTGTACGACTTACGATAACCTGCTTGCCATCTTTCTCAATAACCATTGACTTATAGAATCCAAGTTCGGCACATTCTATTCCGAGAACATCACGGAGAACTTTCTCTGAATTAGGTCCCTGAACTGCAAGCTGTCCGTAATCATCTGATACATTTCTAAGGTCAATGTCAAAACCTTTGGCATTTTCCTGCATATATGCAAAGTCCTTGTCTGTATTTGCAGCATTTACAACGAGGAAGAAATCATTTTCTCCCATCTTATATGTAAGGAAATCATCGACAGTACCACCATCGGGATAAAGCATCATTCCGTAGAAAATATCGCCTGCGGCAGCACCCTTTACTTCGTTTGTGAAGATATGGTTAACAAACTTCTCAGCATCCTTACCCTTAACAACTACCTCACCCATGTGAGACACATCGAATACACCACAGTTATTTCTTACTGCATTGTGTTCTTCGCTAATCGTTGTATACTGTATAGGCATATCAAAACCGCCGAAAGGTTCCATGTGCGCGCCCAAAGCCACGTGTCTATCATGTAGACAGGTAATCTTAGTTTCCATGTTTTTATTGTTTTAGATTTAAATGTTTTATAGTATCGATACATTTCTCATGTATCTCTTTTGCAAATATATAAAATATTTAGATACGACAAAATAAATGATGATATTTTTTTCATTTATCTACCATTTCATGATGGTTTAGGCGAAAATAGATTACATTTGAACACAAATAAAGAAAGAATTCATTATTTTTGCATATATGAAGGATATATCTATAAAGATAATAACAGAGAAAGAAGATCTTATGCCTTATACAGGCGATAATTTCTTCCATAGTAACACACTGTTCGAGATCATGAAGAGTGTGCCTCATGTTATACCCTTCATGGTGGTGGCAGTCGATTCGGCCGGCAATGAAATCTCACGTATACTTGCAATCGTACGCAGCAGCTGCCTTGTAATAAGGCATGGTCATATATTTGGAGAAGGTGTCTACAACGACATTACAGACAAGGCAAAACTCTTTAAATTAATGATGAATTCTGTTACTGACCTATTTAGACGCTATCATTGTTTTTATACGGAAATAAGCGGAATGTCTGAAAAGATGTTCGGATATGGTTCGTTACGCAAACTTGGTTATTTCCCTGTAAGATGGATTGAAATACATAATTCTCTTCAAGGAAAATCGCCTGTAAGACGCCTGATGCCTGTAAGACGAAAAAGGATTTTAAAATCTAAAGCCATCGGTGTCAGAACTACTGAAGTCAAGGATGAAACGACTTTCAAACGTTTCTATAACATGCTGAAACATTTTTATACTTCGAAGATTCATCGATACTCACCACATAAGAAAGAAATTTACGAAGTAGGTAAAAGCAGTCATGGTAAAATTTATGTAACGAAATACAAAGACAAAGTTATCGGCGGATGTGTATGTATTAATTCTTCAGGTAATACATATCTGTGGCACATGGCTGCAAAACGCAAGACTTTCTCTACTTTCTTCCCTGCATCACAGATGATATGGCATGCTTTACAGGATGCTCATCAAAACAATATACAGCACTTCCATTTTATGGACGTAGGAATTCCATTCATAAAATCTCCATTACGAGATTTTATACTCAGCTTCGGAGGACGACCCGTAAGTTCTTACCGCTGGTTCAGCTGTTCTCTATGGGGTATAAACCGACTGTTTTCAAAACTTTTTTCTTCATAAGGAAATAAATAATCCTGTTTAAGCTTATTTGTTAAGCTTAAACAGGATTATCTTTTCAAAATTCAAAAGTCTTCGTTTTATCTATATGCCTTGTATCTTTCAAGTTCTTCTTTTGTACTTTTAAATATCCATGCTATAACTCCGGCATCATCAACAAGACCCAACGGTAAAAAGTCGGGAACAATATCAATAGGTGACACCAAATAAATAAGTCCTGCAACAATCTTTGCAAGGGCCATTGCATCATATTCTTTATAAGAGCCGTTTAAAATATCTCTCAGATATTCATACATCAGCACAATATAGTCCTTCACTTCTTTAAGACTTTCTTTTGGAAGATATTTCATAACATCCTCAAGAAGTCCCTTAAGTTTTTGGGGATTGTTGATATAGTCTTTCGCCTTATTAAACCAATCACCTTTTAAAAATCCATTAATAACATCCATGGTACTTCACTATCTTTCTATTATAACGATCTCTTTATATGATGTATCATTGTCGAAAAATCTGTCATGTTCGAAATGTATACATACAAAACAACTGCATAGGTACGACATATATTGTCTCCGATGCAGTTGTTTATATCGGTAATATGGTAATTATACCGATATTTATTATTTATAAAATAGAATTTACCTCTCTGTAATCTGTACTATCTTCGTAGCTCCCTTGTCTTTGTTACGACGGTTAGTTACCGTAACTACAGCCTGAGCAAGATTAAGGAATGCCTGACCTGTAGGTGTCTTAACATCAAGTGCAGCAGGCTTACCTGCATCTCCGCTTTCGCATACGCTCTGCACCAGAGGTATCTGCGCCAGCAATGGAACGTTAAGTTCTTTTGCGAGGTTCTTACATCCTTCCTTACCAAAGATGTAATATTTATTTTCAGGAAGTTCAGCGGGTGTAAACCATGCCATATTCTCTACAAGTCCGAGGACTGGTACATTAACTTTCTCGTTCATGTACATATCAATACCCTTACGTGCATCGGCAAGAGCTACGTTCTGAGGTGTACTTACTATTACGGCTCCTGTTATTGCTAATGTCTGAAGCAATGTGAGATGAATGTCACTTGTTCCAGGAGGTGTGTCGAGAATGAAATAATCAAGTTCTCCCCAGTCTGCATCGCCTATAAGCTGCTTAAGTGCATTTGAGGCCATTCCTCCACGCCAGAGTGTAGCTGTCTCAGGATTTACAAAAAATCCGATACTTAAAAGTTTAATACCATATTTTTCTATAGGTTCTATAAGATCACGGCCGTCCTTATGTACTCCGCATGGACGCTCATTCTCTACATCGAACATTTTGGGCATTGAAGGACCGAAAATATCTGTATCAAGAAGTCCTACCTTATATCCTAATTTAGCAAGTGCTATTGCAAGATTGGCAGAAACAGTACTCTTACCTACTCCGCCCTTACCAGAACTTACTGCAATGACATTCTTTACCTGAGGCAGCATCTTTCCTGCTTCTGGACGAGGCTTCTGGAGTGTTTCAACTTTAATATCAACCTTTACTTCGTCACTGATGTAATAATGTATTGCCGCTTCTGCTGCTTTAACAGTAGATTTCATGAATGGATCTGTGTCGCGTTCAAAAATAAGTGAGAATGATACTGACATTCCGTCTATTCTCATATCATCGGCAATCATATTGCTCTCTACAAGGTTCTTCTTCGTTCCTGCATATGTTACAGTTGCGAGAGCATCCATTATCAATTTTGGATATAATGTCATGTTCTAAATGTTTTAAAATTCTTTTTACCTCCGCAAAGATACTGTTTTTTTTAGTCTTATCCAAGAGGATTATATTAATTCGGAATTATCTCACCTTCAGTTTATCACCAACCTGTATATTATATGTGCGGGGATCAAGGTCATTTAACTTATAAAGACTCTTCAATCTGATTCCATACAGCTGTGCAATAGTGTACATACTTTCTCCCAATGTTACATAATGGGTAAATCCTTTATATTTTTTGTCGGCCTTTGTACGTTTCTTCCTAAGATAAATTATGTCACCTTCATGCAAGACATCATGTTTATCACGATCATTATAATTTGCGAGTTTTCTGTATGACTCGTCAAATTCCTTACCTAATGACTTAAATGTGTCTCCTTCTCGAGCAATAATATAATAATTCTTATTGTTCATATATATACGATGCTGGAATCCAGTCACCGGCTCACTCTTCAAAAGACCCTTTACAAAATCCTTATCATAATGTTTTGCCTTATCATACTTATCGAGATTGTAAGTTTCTATCACGTCTATAAGCATCTTTGCATACCTTGGATTTGTAGCATATCCGCATGACTTTAGTCCGCGCGCCCATCCTTTATAATCGGTAATCCTTAACTTAAACAAACGATTGTACCTTGGTGAATTTACAAGGAACTTGCTGTGATCTTCAAAACTTTGATAGGCATTGGGATATGCACGAAAACATTCTCCGCGACGATCATCATCATGGTATACTTTCCTTCCTTTCCAGCCATGACATTTTATTCCAAAATGATTATTGCTCTCTCGTGTAAGGCGGCTCTTTCCTGCACCGCTTTCCAACAGTCCTTGAGCAAGCGTAATACTTGCAGGTATTCGATACTTTATCATCTGTTCTATGGCTAGATCCTTGTATTTAGATATATAAGCCATATAAGCTGAGTTGGGCTGTATTTTAGCACCTACAACGGCAAATATAAATATCAGGACACCCAATAATATATTTCTCTTATTCATTATAGTGATAAATTAAAAAAAGGTAAAAGAGTGTGTATCAGACTACGCTTACTCTCTTACCTGTTTATTTATAATATTTTGTTGCGGAAGAAGAGGGATTCAAACCCCCGATACCAAAAAGATGGTATACCGGATTTCGAGTCCGGCGCATTCGTTCACTCTGCCATTCTTCCTTTTTGTTTTGCAAAGATAGCAAAACTTAATGATACAGTTGTCTGTTTTTATTTAAAAATAGGGCGTTTAATAGTAATTAACCATTAAGATAATCTATTGCTTCAAGACGCTTTTTTAGCTCTGGCATTCTTGACTTTCGTATGGCTAGACGAAACTCACATGTATTATCAAATTTCTGTTCTACGATGCGTGGTTCTACATCTTTTATAACTCTCATTACCTCATTCATTATAAGGTAATCAAACTTATAAGTAATTTCTTCTTCTATCAGACGTGTAACAATATGAGAGTTAGCAATGGCTTCTGCAGCTGCAGTCTTATAAGCCACAATAAGTCCGCTCGTTCCTAATTTTACACCTCCGAAATATCTAACAACTATGATAAGAATATTTGTCAGTTCGTTACTGTTAATCTGTCCCAATATTGGTTTGCCAGCCGTACTGCTTGGTTCTCCATCATCATTCGCACGAAATTCATCACGATCGTAACCTAACATATAAGCCCAGCATACATGACGTGCATCATAATATTTTTTACGATATTCCTCTATTATTTCTTTAGCTTCTTCAACCGAAGAAATAAAAAAAGAAAAAGCGAGGAACTTACTCCGTTTCTCGGTGTAAATTCCTTCGCCATTTTTATCTATTGTCTTATACTCGTCGCTCATTTATGAGAGTTTGTGAATAATAAGTCCTGAACGCAGTTTAGGTTCAAACCATGTAGCCTTAGGAGGCATAATCTTGCCATTATCAGCAATATCCATAATCTGCTGCATTGTTACGGGATGAAGAGCAAGAGCCATCTTCATTTCGCCACTATCAACACGTCTCTTAAGTTCTTCAAGACCACGAAGACCGCCAACGAAATCAATTCTGTTGTCTGAACGGAGGTCCTTGATACCAAGAAGTTCATTCAATATAAGACGGCTTGAGATATCAACGTCAAGAACGCCGATAGGATCTTTTGCATCAAATGTTCCTTCTTTAGCCTGGAGGCTGTACCACTTACCTTCAAGGTAGAGTGAGAAGTTGTGAAGTTTGTTAGGACGGTACATGTCTGTACCCATGCATTCAACTTCAAAGTTCTTCTTAAGAGCTTCAATGAACTGCTCAGCTGTCATACCGTTAAGATCTTTAACTACACGATTGTAGTCAAGAATTGTAAGCTGTGAAGCCTGGAAAGCAACTGCCATGAAATAGTTGTATTCTTCGTCACCCTTATGATTAGGATTCTGTTTTGCCTTCTCAGCACCTACAAGAGCTGCTGCTGCAGAACGATGGTGACCGTCAGCGATATAAAGTGAAGGCATCTTAGCAAATTCTTCTGTTACAGTCTTGATGTCGTTATCATCAGAAATAACCCAGAACTGATGACGGAATCCGTCAATAGGAGCAATGAAATCGTATTCAGCTTCGCCTTTAACTACACGATTGATAAGGTCGTTAAGAACCTTATTGTCAGGATATGCAAAGAACACCGGCTCAATGTTAGCATTATTTACACGAACATGCTTCATACGGTCTTCTTCCTTGTCACGACGTGTAAGCTCATGCTTCTTGATAACGCCGTTCATATAATCCTCAACATAAGCACCGATAACAAGACCATACTGTGTATGACCGTTCATTGTCTGTGCATAGATATAGTACTGCTCTTTTTCGTCCTGTACCAACCAGCCCTTATCCTGGAACATCTGGAAATGTTCAGCAGCTGATTCATAAACTTTAGGATCGTACTCACTTGTACCGGGTTCGAAATTAATTTCAGGTTTGATAATATGATAAAGACTCATCTCGTTATCACCTGCCTCTGCACGTGCTTCTTCTGAGTCGAGAACGTCATAAGGACGTGATTCTACTTTTTCTACTAATTCTTTCGGAGGACGAACACCTCTGAATGGTTTTACGATAGCCATAATTATTTATATGTTTTTTATAGTGAAAAAAAGATGTAGGACTCCACCTTATATAAATATGGAGAATCCTACATCCTTATAGTAAAATTACTTGTTTACCTGGAACTTTGTGCAACCGTCAGCGAAATAAGCGTTGATCTGGTTAGCAGCAGCGAAACCTGCATTGATGTTTGCTTCAGCTGTCTGAGCACCCATCTTCTTAGGTGTAGCGAAGTAACGACCTTCGAACTTAGCGAATTCGTCGTTAGCATCAGGCATAATATCAGCAATGTACTTCAAATCTTCACGTTCAGCCATGAGCTTGAGCAATTCAGCTTCGTCGATAACTTCCTTACGAGCTGTATTGATCAGGATAGCACCCTTCTTCATCTGGTTAACCATAGCATAGTTGATGCTCTTTGTTGTCTGAGGTGTTGCGGGGATGTGGAGTGATACGATATCACATGTCTTGAAGAGGTCATTCTGATCTGCAGCAGCCTTAACGCCACCTGCTTCGATCTGTTCCTTTGTAAGGAATGCATCGTATGCATAAACATCCATACCGAAGCCCTGAGCGATACGAGCTACATTACGACCTACATTACCGAAAGCAAGGATACCGAGTTTCTTGCCCTTCAATTCTGTACCTGCCTTGCCATTGTAGAAGTTACGAACAGTGAATACGAGAAGACCAAATACCAACTCAGCAACTGCGTTAGAGTTCTGACCCGGTGTGTTTTCTACGATAATTCCCTTTTCCTTAGCATAAGCTGTATCAATACTATCGAAACCTGCACCTGCACGTACAACAAGCTTAAGGTTCTTTGCTGCATCGAGAACTTCCTTATCGATCTTATCTGAACGAACAATCATTGCATCAACATCCTTAACAGCGTTGATAAGTTCTGATTTGTCAGCATATTTTTCGAGGAGAACGAGTTCGTGACCTGCTTTTTCGATTATTTCTCTGATACCGTTTACAGCTGCTGCTGCAAAAGGTTTAACTGTTGCTACTAATACTTTCATGTTTTTATAGTTTATTTAAAAGATGTAATTTAAAACGGGGCGGAATTAAATAATACCGCCCCTGTAGTTATTTTGCCTTTATAGATACTAGCAAATTAGTGCTTTGCTTCGTATTCCTTCATGCAAGCTACGAGAGCCTCAACGCCTTCGATTGTCTGAGCGTTGTAGCAGCTAGCACGGAAACCACCAACATCGCGGTGACCCTTGATACCAACCATACCTCTTTCTGTAGCGAACTTGAAGAAGTCGTCCTGAAGTTCTGCATATTCGTCGTTGAGTACGAAGCAGATGTTCATGAGTGAACGAGCGTCGTTTTCAACTGTACCACGGAACAACTTGTTGCGGTCGATTTCGTTGTAAAGGATTTCTGCACGTTCCTTAGCGAGCTTATCCATAGCAACAAGACCACCATTAGCTTTCAACCAACGCAGTGTCTCGAGTGCGCAATAGATAGGAACAACAGGAGGAGTATTGAACATAGAACCCTTCTTAATATGTGTACGGAAGTCAAGCATTGTAGCAAGACCCTGTTCCTCACGAGGTGTGTGGCCAAGAACGTCGTCCTTAACGATAACCAGAGTAACACCTGCCATAGCAAGGTTCTTCTGAGCACCAGCATAGATACAATCGTACTTAGAAACATCAACAGGACGGCTGAAGATATCAGATGACATATCTGAAATCAAACGAACAGGAACATCAAGATCTTCGCGGATTTCTGTACCGTAGATAGTGTTGTTAGATGTTACGTGCAGATAGTCAAGGTCTGTAGGACATGTCCATCCCTTCGGAATGTATGTAAAGTTCTTGTCTGCTGAAGAAGCAACTTCTACTACTTCACCAAATCTCTTAGCTTCCTTGATAGCCTTCTTTGCCCAAACACCTGTGTTCAGGTAACCAGCCTTCTTTCTCAAGAAGTTGTAAGGAACCATGCAGAATTCGAGTGATGCACCACCACCGAGGAATAATACTGAGTATCCTTCAGGAATTTCGAGCAATTCTTTAATCAAAGCTGTTGCTTCGTCCATAACGGGCTGGAAGTCCTTTGATCTGTGGCTGATTTCAGCCAATGAAAGACCAATACCGTTAAAGTCTAAAATCTGTTTTGCTGTGTTCTCGATAACTTCTCTAGGAAGCATAGAAGGACCAGCATTAAAGTTGTACTTCTTCATAAGGTTTTTTATTTTAAAGATAAATAATATTAATTTGTTTTTGACCTATATATTTTACGTGTATCACCTTACAGGTTCTACAACGGTTTTTATTCCTTTTATTTTCCTTCCTTTTGTAAGGTTTAGCACTTGGTGAAGTTTACTGCGTCTTATTGCCACATAAGAATATCGTTCTTTCACATCAATGCGTCCTATCTCCTCCCCCTTTAGTTTACCTTCTTTACAGAGGAAACCTACTATGTCTATCTTGCCGATCTTATCTTTCTTTCCCTTACCTATATATATCGTTGCCATCTTTGGCATTGAAGGTTTAGGAAGATTTTCAGGTATCTCGTAATCTTCTGTTTCAGCCTTCACATATTCAGGTATTATTTCTTCCGGACCTAGAATAAAGAAAGTCTTTCCTTTTGCTTTCCATCTAGCCGTACGTCCTGTTCTGTGAATAAATTCTTCTTCAGCTATAGGCAGATGATAATGAATAACATTATCAACATCTGGAATATCAAGTCCTCTTGATGCGAGGTCTGTACTTACCAAAATGTTAGCCGAACCGTTACTGAACTTATATATGGCATCTTCTCTTTCTTTCTGATCAAGACCTCCGTGATAGCGACTTGTAGTAAATCCTTTTTCTTTCAAGAATTCATTTACACGTTCCACACTGTCTCTATAACTTAGAAATACGATACTGCTCTCGTCGACTCTGCTTCTTAGAAGTTGCTCCAACGATTCCAGTTTATCTTTCTTTTCACTAATGAGTTTGAAAACCTTTATTCGGTCTGAGATTTGTTTTTCCTCGAGATAATTTAGTTTAATAGAGCTGTTAAGGTTAACGAATTCCGGAATTTGATCGGTATCCGTAGCCGACAGTAATATTCTTTGCTGCAGATTTACAAATTTTCCTAGCAGCGCGCTCATCTCATCTGAGAATCCCATTTCCAAACATTTGTCGAATTCATCGATAACAAGGAAACGCACGTTATCGGCATCAACGTTGCCCTTGTCAATATGATCGTTCATCCTTCCGGGTGTAGCGAATATCAAATGAGGTTTTGTACTTCTCATCATTCGATGTTCATCCATTGTCGGGCGGCCTCCGTAACAACTCATCGCACGTAATCCGCATCCCAAACCGTTTAATACGGTAGCCGACTGAAGAGCCAATTCTCTTCCCGGGACTATAACAACTGCTTGAACTTCATCCTTCTCAGGATCCAGTTTCTGAACGAGCGGTAACATGTAAGCTAGAGTTTTTCCGCTTCCCGTTGGTGATAATATCACAACATCTTTGTCGCTGTTCAGTACGGCATCGCCTGCCGATTCCTGCATTTTGTTTAAAGATTCAATATTATATTTTCTTAATATTTTGTCTATCAACATAAGCCCCATATGAATATCATCGACAAAGATACAACTTTTAATAGTATCAGCAAAATGTTTTATTAATTATTTTAAATCAAGTCTGTTTTTTGACTATGCCGTTCTATTCAGAAGTCTGTCAATCTCATCGAACTTTTTGCCCATATTCAGATTAAGATATATGTTATACAGCACAGAGCCCCATTTTTCTATGTCATCAGGTGCCATCTCACGATATTTTTCCATATAATTCATAGAATGCTCATACTGTGTCAGGGCCTCAAGTTTACTTTTAGACATTATGGCAAGATTAAAATAAGAAAGTCCTACATTAAGGTACGCGTCCTTTAATGTATCATCCATTTCAATTACTTTTTTGCTTACAGAAATACATTCTTTGTATTTGCCAAGATTGAGAAGCGCTGTACCCTTTGCAAAAAGGAACAATGTACTCTCTCCTTTACTTTCAATAGCCTTATTCGCTAGATTTAGAGCCTCATCATAATTCTGAAGTTCTTCATTATAATAGTCTGCAAGTCTGGTGAAAAAATATGGAGAATCAGGATACTTTTCGAAACCTTCTTTTAGTATTTCTAAACTTTTATCCCTTTCTTTAATATCCAAATATGTTTCAACCAAAAACTGCATGGTATATTCGTTAGTTGATTTTTCTTTTAATGCGAGGTCTGCATATTTAAGAGTCATTTTAGGATTGCCAGCTTTGAATCCACTATAAAGAGCCCAATAAGCAGCCATAGGCAGATTTTTATCCTTATCCTCGTATTTATATTTCTCAAACAACGGCTGACGTGCACACTGCAGATACATATCATAGAAAGAGAAAGCCGTGTTATAATCCTGTTTACGTACGAAATATCCGCCTCCGCTGAACAAGTTACGACGATAGGCATCAAGAAACTCCGCATGTTTCTTTCTGTATTTTAATTTGTCATGATTTTTACTGTTCTTCAGTTCTACACTATCGAGAGACTGCAAGACAACAAACATCTTTTTTGTTATATTAAACAGCGATGCAGTATCATATTGCTGTTTTAGATATAACTTTTCATTACCCTGCTCGTATTGTTTCTTTAATGACTCGAACAGTGTTATATAAATTTTTTCGTTATCTTTATTTTTCGTGTCTTTCAAAAGATCTATCATCATTTTTTCAGCAGTCTCAAAATTCTTGCCGCTTTTTATGATAGCTCTTGCGTCATTAATCTGTTTTTTCTGTGCATACGACACAGAAATACCAAATATTAAGAGCAATGCGAAAAATAAAAATTTCTTCATAAATAATCTTTTCAAAAGTTTTTGAATTAATACCTATTAAAAGCAAGGGGATATGAAATCATCACATCCCCCTGTCATATAAAACTATGTTATTATTATTTTACATATTTTTCCATTTCCTTCATACCTGCTTCATCTCCCATTGCATAGAAGATCTGGTAGAGAGGATATGCCCAGTTAACAGATGTTCTGTCAGGATCCAAATCCTTAGCCTTAAGCATATAGTCACGAGCTTCTGTAAGAACCTTCATTATTGCAGCTTCATTTTCAGGAGTCAGACGACCCATTGAATCGCTTAATTTTTCCTTCAAGCTTGTAGCCTTTGAATTCAGACATACACCAAGATTATAGATTACGGGTATAAAATCAGATTTAATGCTGAGAGACTTCTTATAACTTTCAACAGCATCATCCCATTTCATCAGGTTCATTTCACATTCACCTTTAACAGCCCATACCATTGCATCATTAGGTCTTGCTGCTATTTCTGAAGCGATGAATGAGTTAAGTTCGTTTTTATATGCTTCATTGCTGCCATAGAATTCAACAATCATGCTGAAATAGCGCTGATCCTGCGGATATTTCTGATGCAGGTCTTTAATTTCAGAAATGAAGCGTGCAGAATCCTCAGGAGTCTTAAGCTGTTCCTTCAGACTGTAGATTTTAAGTTCTACAGCATCTTTTTGGAATTTAGGATGATCCATTGCGATACCGATATACTTATCTACATTAGCGAAATTCTTATCACCATAAGAGATGAATGCTGCATAGTAAGCAGCCATTGCATAATTTTCGTTACCTTCAACAAACTTCTCTACGAAAAGAGGAGCCTTTGCAGCTTTAAGGTAGAGTTCAAAACAAGAAAGAGCAGTCTTGTTATCCTTGCTACCATATGCTATACCACCAGCATTGATAAGGTTTGGAAGAATAGAGAGCAAACGTTCATTGTTCTTTTTGTGGAACTTAGGTTTAACTTTACCCTTTTCGTTAGGCTGATTATCAAACTCATCACAAAGAAGAGCTGCCTTGATTGCCTCTACTGATGCATCATAGAAACCAATTGTATCGAATGGTTCGTTAGCTCCTGTGATAGTGTTTGTCTGTCGGATGAAGTCTTCGTCAGACATTTTCTTCATAGCCAGGTCTACAACCTTGTTATAAGCCTTAGCCTTGTCCTGAGCACTAACACCGTCGAGACCTTTTGTTGCTATTACCTCAACTGCCTGCTTGTAATTTTTGCAAGAAGTTACTTCTTTTACTACGTCCTGTGCAAATGCTGATGTTGCAAAAAATGCAGCTACAGCAAACATCATTAATTTTTTCATGCTATTTAAATTTAAAATTTATACGTTATTGTTATTCATTATCTGTAGTAGCTGTTGTATCTGCAACATCATCTGCCGATTCGTTTGCAAATTCCTCTTCTTCAACGCTGCTCATAACCTTACATACACTTGCTATTGTATCATTTTTCTTAGCAAGATTGATAAGACGTACACCCTGTGTATTGCGTCCCATTACGCGACATTCCGCAACTTTCAAACGAATAAGAATACCACTCTTGTTGATAATCATAAGGTCGTTTTCATCAGTTACAACCTTAATTGCTACCAGACGACCTGTTTTTTCGGTAACGTTAAGCGTCTTGACACCCTTAGCACCACGTTTTGTCTTACGATAGTCTTCAACATCTGTACGTTTTCCGAATCCTTCTTCGCTTACAACCATAATTGTTTCCTTCAGAGGATCAGTTACTACAACCATACCTACAACTTCGTCGTCTTCTCCATCGAGAGTCATAGCACGTACACCCATTGTTGTACGACCTGTCGGGCGAACTTCTCCTTCATCGAATCTTACGGCACGTCCATTACGATTTGCCATAACAATTTCATCTTCACCATTTGTAAGTCTTACGTCAATTACTTCATCACCTTCATTAATGATAATAGCATTGACACCATTAAGACGCGGACGGCTGTATGCCTCAAGACATGTCTTCTTAACGAGACCATTCTTTGTTGCAAATATCACATAGTGATTATTAAGGAATTCTTCATCTTCGAATTCTTTAAGCTGCAGGAATGCATTTACTCTGTCATCGGGATCGATGTTCAGCAAGTTCTGTATTGCACGTCCCTTAGATGTACGGTTTCCTTCAGGTATTTCATAACACTTCAACCAGTAGCAGCGACCTTTCTTTGTAAAGAATAGCATTGTATTGTGCATTGTTGCCGGACATATAAACTCTGTAAAGTCATTGTCACGGCTATGTGCACCCTTACTGCCTACACCGCCTCTACCCTGTTCACGAATATCTGACAGAGGTGTACGTTTAATGTATCCCAAATGACTCAGTGTGATAATAACCGGATCGTTTGGATAGAAATCTTCAGGATTAAATTCCTCACTTGAATATTTGATTTCTGTACGGCGTTCGTCACCATACTTTTCCTTTACTTCAAGTAATTCATCCTTCATAACCTTCTTACAAAGTTCAGGATCTGTGAGTATCTGGTTCAAATATTCTATAGTTCTTTCAAGTTCCTCGTATTCTGCATGCAGCTGATCCATCTTGAGACCTGTCAGCTGACTGAGTCGCATATCTACGATAGCTTTAGACTGGATTTCATCAATATTAAAACGATTTTCCAATGCTCTCTGAGCATCTGCAGGAGTCTTAGAAGCACGTATAAGATGTACTACCTCGTCAATATTGTCACATGCGATAATAAGTCCTTCAAGGATATGTGCACGCTCCTCAGCCTTTTTCAATTCGAACTTTGTACGACGGATTGTAACATCGTGACGATGCTCTACAAAGTGCTGTACACACTCTTTTAGAGAGAGCAGACGTGGACGTCCGTGAACAAGTGCAATACAGTTTACAGAGAACGAACTCTGAAGAGCTGTCATCTTAAACAGTTTGTTAAGGATTACATTAGCGTTTGCATCTCTCTTAACGTCGATTACAATACGCATACCCTGACGACCAGACTCATCATTTGCATTGCTGATTCCGTCAATTTTGCCTTCCTTTACAAGATCTGCAATATTTTCGATTAACTGTGCCTTATTTACATTATAAGGTATTTCGGTAACTACAATCTTATCATGTGTATCACCTGTTTCTATTTCGGCTTTTGCACGCAAAACCACGCGTCCGCGGCCGGTTTCATAAGCATCTCTTACACCCTGGATTCCATAAATAAAACCACCTGTCGGGAAGTCTGGAGCCTTGATATACTGCATCAGTCCGTCAGTATCAATATCAGGATTGTCTATGTAAGCACAACATCCGTCGATAACCTCTCCGAGGTTGTGTGTCGGAATGTTCGTAGCCATACCTACGGCAATACCGTTACCTCCATTGACAAGCAGATTAGGAACCTTTGTCGGCATTACCGTAGGTTCTAACAGCGAGTCATCGAAGTTAGGTGTCATGTCTACCGTATCCTTATCTAAGTCGTCCATGATATGCTCGCCCATCTTAGAAAGACGGCACTCTGTGTAACGCATAGCTGCAGGGGAGTCACCATCGACAGAACCGAAGTTTCCTTGTCCGTCTACAAGTGTGTAACGCATGCTCCAGTCCTGAGCCATACGTACAAGTGCGCCATATACAGAACTATCACCATGAGGGTGATACTTACCAAGTACCTCACCTACTACGCGGGCACATTTTTTATATGGTTTGTCACTTGTATTGCCAATTCCCATCATACCATAAAGGATACGACGATGTACCGGTTTGAACCCGTCACGCACATCGGGTAGCGCACGAGATACAATAACCGACATAGAATAGTCAATGTACGAAGACTTCATTTCGTCTTCGATATTAATCTTCAATATTCTGTCCTGATCTTGATTCAATGTGTTGTTGTTGTCCATTAATCTTTCCTTCTATTTTTCAGAGAAATCAATTTTAAGCCCCTTTTCAGCGCGTTTAACGCGTTCAAGGTCCAAAATGCGCGTGCTAAGTTACAACAATTTTTCGAGTTAAACACCCTTTATATCAAAAAAACAGAGTGTTTTTACGATTATTTATAATCTGCGCCAGTATAATCCTTAAAACTTAATTAATTCGTTATATATTCTCTGCACAGGGAGTCCCATCACATTAAAATAGCTACCCTCTAATTTTGTTACTGCAACATAACCTATCCACTCTTGCACTCCGTATGCACCAGCCTTATCGAAAGGACGATAATGACTTATGTAATACTCTATTTCTTCGTCTTTCAGCTCTCTGAAAGTAACATTTGTCGTAACTGGAAAACTTACCTGTTTCTCACAAGTCTTCATAGTAACTCCAGTTATAACCATGTGTGTCTTTCCGCTGAGTTTATGAAGCATATCTGAAGCCTGTGCTTCATTTTTAGGTTTACCAAGTATTTCGTTCTCGCACACTACGACGGTATCTGCCGTTATCAGCATATCACCTTCATTTACTTTGTATGCATGTGCTTTTTTCTGGGAGATGTATACGGGTACCTGTTCAGCATCAAGTGTTGTTGGATAACTTTCGTCTATTCCGTCAATTACTTTTACTTCAAAGTCCACATCAAGTCCTTTAAGCAGTTCCTGCCTGCGTGGCGACTTGCTTGCCAGTATTATATGATATTTATTTTTCATTATTTGTTTTATCACCATCCAAAGGCCTTCTCATCACTAAGCCATTTCTTATGTGCGCGGAGCACCTGTTCCAATATGTCTCGTCCACATCCATAACCACCTTTTATATGTGATATGTATGTACTTATTTCTTTAATGTCTGAGCATGCATCCTGCGGACAGCACGGACAACCGCAGCGACGCATTATTTCATAATCTGGCACGTCATCACCTACATATATTATCTCTTCGTCCGTAAGTCCATATTTCTTAAGATACTCTTCATAAGTCTTAATTTTCACAGCACATTTAAGATATATGTCTGTAACACCCAGCTTACTATATCTCAGTCGCACATTCTCTGTATATGCACCGGTCATTATAGCTATGTGCAGCCCCATCTTTACAGCCAGCTGTATGGTATAGCCGTCTTTTATATTCACTGTACGCATAGGGTCTCCGTCTGCACCGAGCGATACGGTCTCGGCACTCAGCACTCCGTCAATATCAAATATAACGGCTTTTATCTTTGTCAGATCGTAATTTATCATGTCTGTATTATTTTTTGATGGCTGCATTATGAATACTCTCACTCATAATCTCATAAATCTTTTCCATCGTTGGATTGTCCTCAAGCATTCTTTTATGCTTGTCCATCACATTCTCATCATAACGTACAGCAGGTCCTGTCTGTGCATCTTTAGGAGCTATTTCATGAACCTTTCTTGCAACTTCGTCTGTAAGAGGAAGCATAACGTCGAACGGAATATTATATTTTTCCAACAGTTCTGCAGATAATGCATAACAATGGTTTACGAAGTTTGATGCAAACACAGCTGCGAGATGCAAGTGTTTTCGTGCATCAGAATCCATTTCATAGTGAATTCTACTGACACTCTCGGCTAATCGTGTTATTACTATTCGAGCTCGGTCTCCATTCCATTCCAGGAAACAAGGAATTTCAGAAAAATCCACAGTTCTTTCTTTTGAGAACGACTGCATCGGATAGAAAACGCCATAACTCTGAGCATGTTCTTCGAAAAGCGACATTGACATGCTGCCCGCAGTATGCATAAAAACGATGTTTTTACGTTTAGCGCATACTTTTGGTATTAATTCCTCCAGCACACTGTCTTTAACTGCCATTATACAGGCGTCGGCATCATCACGCAGTGCGTCAATGTCCGTAACAGCTTTTGCTCCCACCTTTCTGGCAAGCGTTTCAGCCGACATCATCGTTCTGCTGTATACCTGCAAGATCTCATGTCCGGCATTGTTTAACGCCTGTGCGAGATGAGTCGCCAGGTTACCGGCTCCTATAAATATTATTCTCATTTTAAAACTTATCTATATGAACGTTTTCCCACTTCAGTTTATCTTCATTCTGAATTTTACGTTCTATTTTCTTATGTCCGAATGCTATTATGCATACCACTCCATACCTTTCAGGAATATCAAGCACACCACGTATGATGTCTTCAGACAAAGTTCCGTCGGCAAGACTTCTGTCACGCATCTGTGTCCAACATGAGCATAATCCGAGGTCTTCTGCCTGTAGCTGCATTGAATAAGCAGCAATTGCAGCATCTTCAATCCAACAGTTATCTTCAAGTTTATCTCCTAACACAACTACAACCAGTGGAGCTTTCTTAAGAAACTGTGCTCCGTTGGGTTTTGCATCCGATAGTTTTTCTATATCTGTCTTGTCTTCAACAACGACAAACTGCCATGAGCGTTTACTTTTAGATGTTGGAGACATCAGCGCAGCTCTCAGAATAAGTCTTACTTCTTCTGCGCTCAGGGGTTCTTCTGTAAAGTCCCTGTGACTGCGGCGCATGCTTACTAAATTTTTAAAATCAGTCATAATCTTTACCTTTTATATAATTGCAAAGATAGTGCTTGAGAAGATAACTTCAAAATAAAAACGATGTTTTATTGTATACTATACCTACATATAAGTACATACATTTTTGAAGAGACATCAATATAACTCATAGAAACTCCAATTGATTATCCTCTGTCATTATACCTAAAACATATACAAAACAGCATCTTTATTTAATATTAATACAAATACCATCCCTTCGCTGCAACCACACATGCTCAATTTGTTATATTAACAGAATTACATTACATAACGAACAGTTTCTTATTACATTATAAAATTCTTCCTTTGCAAATCATTTCACTATTCTTGGCATTCTCTTTTACAGCTACATTAATTAGTAGTAACATATTAGTTATTAGAGATTAAAGACTATAGGATTATCTGTATTTCACGATTGACATCCAAACTCTCAGATGTATATTTGTGTCATACAGCATCAGACTACGAGCGACAAACACAGTTTTCTTATTTAATGTTTTCAGACTCACTTAATAATTAAAAGACATTCAATAAAACAGCACATATAAGTTCCATAAGATTAAGCATTTTGAAGAGCCATAAAATAGAATTGAATAAATACTGCATTATTCTGTTTTTTTCTTTGTAGAATATCATAAATAATGTATTTTTGCATCAAAATAGGGCTTGAGAGTCCTTTATAAGTAAAAACATAAAAAATTAAATGGAACAAGAATTCAAACTCATTGCCAAGACATTTATGGGACTTGAATCCGTTTTGGCACAGGAGCTTACCCGACTTGGGGCAAAGAATGTAGAAACAGGCCGAAGAATGGTATCGTTTACTGGAGATAAGGAAATGATGTACAAAACCAATTTCTGTCTTCACACAGCAATCAGAATTTTAAAGCCTATAGCAGAATTTAAAGCCACTAATCCCGATGAGGTTTACGAGGAAATAAAGAAGATCGACTGGACTGAATATCTCGATCTCAAGAAAAGTTTCGCAGTAGACTCAGTGGTTTTCTCGGAGGATTTCACACATTCCAAATTTGTTGCATACAAAGTAAAAGACGCCATTGTAGACCAGTTTAGAGAAAAGTTCGGTCAGCGTCCTAATATATCCGTTTCTAATCCGGATATACGTCTTAACATCCATATTGCAGAAGATAACTGTACTTTGTCACTCGACTCGAGTGGTGAGTCATTGCATCGCCGCGGTTACCGTCAGGAGAGTGTAGAAGCTCCGCTGAATGAGGTTCTCGCTGCCGGAATGATTATGCTCACAGGCTGGCATGGTGAATGTGATTTCATTGATCCAATGTGTGGATCAGGAACCCTGCTTATCGAAGCAGCTCTTATAGCTCGTAATATGGCTCCGGGCCTGTTCCGTAAGGAATTTGCTTTTGAGAAGTGGAACGACTTTGACAAGGACTTGTTTGACAGAATCTACAACGACGATTCTCAGGAGGTTGAATTTGAGCATCATATTTATGGTTACGACATCGACATGAAGGCTGTAAACACAGCAATTGCTAATGTTAAGGCTGCCGGTGTTGCAAAAGACATCACAGTTGCCAACCAGGACTTCAAGAAATTTGAGCAGCCCGCAGAAAAGGCTATCATGGTAACCAATCCTCCTTACGGCGAACGTATTTCAACTCCTAACCTGTTAGGTACTTATCGTATGATTGGCGACCGTCTGAAACATCAGTTCATGGGTAATGAAGCATGGGTGCTGAGTTATCGCGAAGAGTGTTTTGAAGAAATTGGTCTCAAGCCTTCTATCAAATATCCTCTTTATAATGGTTCTCTCGAATGTGAGTTCCGCAAATACCAGATGTTTGATGGTAAACTGAAAGAATATCGCAAAGAAGGAAATATTCTCAAGACAGAAAAAGAAAAGAAGTTTATGTCTGAGAAGCATTTCAAGAAAGAAAGAGAGTTCAACAAGAGAACTGAAGAAATAGAGAACAACGAAGAAGGAGACATCCGCACATTCAAATTCGTCCGTCACAGTTTCAACGATGATTTCGAAGGTGGACGTGACCGCGGAGGCAAACGTGGCGGCAGCAGACGTTATGATGACGATGAAGACTTCCGTGGAAGTCGTAACCGCAGCGATCGCCGTGGCGGTGGTGACCGTCGTGGTGGCGGCAAGCATTATGATGGCGAAGGTTATCGCGGAAGCAGAAACGACCGCGGAGACCGTGACGAACGCAGAGGCGGCAGAGACAGCCGTGGTGGAAGAGATTTCCGTGGTGGCAGAGACAGTCGCGGCGGAAAAGGAGGAAGAAGATTTAACGACGAAGACTAATAACATCAAACTATGAAGAGATACGGAATTTTAATTCTAATGGCATTTGCACTCATGACGTCATTTGCACAGAAAAAAGAATTTACGCTCGAAGACCTTAACTTCGGCGGCACTAATTTTAGAAAGATGACTCCCGAAAGAGTCTATATGACTTGGTGGGGAGACGAACTTATTAAGCAGGAGTACGACAAGTGTTCTGTTGTTAATAAGAAGAACGGCAATCTTACAGAACTGTTCAACCTTGAGCAGATCAACAGTTGGGCAGGATTTGAAGGAAAGGATAAGATTAATCATATTTATGGCGTTACTTTCCCTTATGCCGACAAGTCTATAGCAATGTTCCAGACTGGCTCAAAACGTGCCATGATAGACTTTAAGGAACACAAGCTGGTATGGAGCCAGAACAAAGAAGGTCAGGAATTTGCTGACTGGAATAAGAACTCACGTGCAGTAGCATACGTTCAGAACGACAATCTGTTCGTAATGGATGGTAACGGCAAGGTAAGTCAGCTTTCAAAGGACGGCAGCCGCGACATCGTTTACGGTCAGTCTGTACACCGCGATGAATTCGGTATCTATAAAGGAACATTCTGGAGCAACAATGGTGAGAAACTTGCTTTCTACCGCATGGACCAGAGCATGGTAATCGACTACCCCCTTGTAGACATTGACACTCGTGAAGCAGAACTTGCTCCTACAAAATATCCTATGGCAGGTATGACAAGCCATAAGGTTACTGTTGGTGTTTATGATATGGCTACAGGCAAGACAGTTTATCTTAAGGCTGGCGATCCTACAGACCGTTATTTCACAAACATTTCATGGAGTCCTGACGCAAAGACTGTTTACCTCATCGAAGTAAACAGAGATCAGAATCACGCTAAGCTCTGCGCTTACGATGCTCAGACAGGTGACATGAAGAAGGTTCTCTACGAAGAATCACACGACAAATATGTTCATCCTGAAAATCCTATCGTATTCCTTCCTTGGGATAACACAAAGTTCCTTATGCAGTCAGACAGAGACGGCTTCCGTCACCTTTATCTGATGGACGTAAACGGTAAGATGCTCAAACAGGTTACAAGCGGCAAATGGGTCGTAATGTCTCTTGTTGGTTTCGATGCCAAGAACAAGAACGTCATCATCACTTCATCTGAATCTGGTGACATTCAGCGCAACGTCTATGCCGTAAATATCAAGAGCGGCAAGCGTACTCTTCTCGACAATGGCCGTGGTTTCCACCTCAGTCCATACACTGTTCAGCCCCTGTCTGCTTCTGGCAAGTACATCTGCGACGAATACTCTGAACCCGATGTTCCGAGAGTTGTATGTGTTACTGACACAAAGAACGCAAAGAGTGTAGAACTCTTCCGTGCTGCTAATCCTTGGGAAGGCTACAATGTTCCTGAATACAGCGCAGGCACTATAAAGGCTGCCGACGGTAAGACAGACCTCTGGTACCGTATGGTTAAACCTGTTAACTTCGATCCTAACAAGAAGTATCCTACAATCATCTATGTATATGGTGGTCCTAATGCTCGTAACGTTGAAGCAAGCTGGAACTACTGGTCACGCGGATGGGAAACATACATGGCTCAGAAGGGTTATCTGCTCTTCATCCTCGATAACCGCGGAAGCCGCGACAGAGGTATGGAATTCGAACAGGCTACATTCCGTCAGCTCGGTCAGGTAGAGATGGCAGACCAGATGGAAGGTGTTAAGTTCCTTAAGTCTCTTCCCTACGTTGATGCAGACCGCATGGGTGTTCACGGATGGAGTTTCGGTGGTTTCATGACAATCACAATGATGACAAACCATCCTGAAGTATTCAAGGTTGGTGTTGCAGGCGGTCCTGTAATCGACTGGAAACTTTATGAAGTTATGTACGGCGAACGTTACATGGATACACCTCAGGCAAACCCAGAGGGTTACGAAAAGACATGTCTTCTCAACAAGGCAAAGGACCTCAAGGGTAAGCTCCAGATCATCATTGGTATGAACGATCCTACATGTGTTCCTCAGCATTCACTGTCATTCCTCAGAGAATGTATCAAGGCAGGTACACAGCCCGACTTCTTCGTTTACCCCGGAGAGCCTCATAACATGCGCGGACACCAGAGTGTTCATCTGCATGAGAGAATTTCAAACTATTTCGATACTTATCTTAAGTAATTTCACAGCATGAGAATATTATTATTGGGCAGCGGCGGCAGAGAGCATGCACTGGCATGGAAGATTGCACAGAGCCCCAAAGTAGATAAATTATTTATTGCTCCTGGTAATGCCGGAACATTCCAGGTTGGCGAAAACGTAAACATCAGCGTAACAAATTTCGAAGCCATTCGTGACTTCGTAATGGAACAGGACATCGACATGGTTGTCGTTGGTCCCGAGGCTCCGCTGGTAAGCGGTATCGCAGACTTTCTCGCTCAGGACAGCATAACAGCCGACGTAGCAGTTATCGGTCCTTCCAAGGAAGGTGCACAGCTCGAAGGTTCAAAGGATTTTGCTAAGGACTTCATGAAGCGCCACGGCATTCCAACAGCACTTTACGAGACATTCGGTGGCGACGAGATTGAAAAGGGTATCGAGTTCCTTCACACTATGAAGGCTCCTTATGTACTCAAGGCCGACGGTCTCTGTGGTGGTAAGGGTGTTCTCATCGAACCCACAATTGAGAAAGCTGAAGCAAGTTTCCGCGATATGCTCGAAGGTATGTTCGGCAATGCTTCTGCAAAAGTTGTCGTTGAAGAATTCCTTCAGGGCGAAGAGTGTTCAGTATTCGTAATGACAGACGGCAACAGCTACAAGATTCTTCCCGCAGCAAAGGATTACAAGCGTATCGGTGAGGGTGATACAGGTCTAAACACTGGCGGTATGGGCAGTATTTCTCCTGTTCCGTTCATTGACAAAGACTGGATGCGTAAGGTTGAGGACCGTATCATTCGTCCTACAATTGACGGATTGAAAGAAGACGGTATACTTTACAAGGGATTCATCTTCTTCGGCCTTATCAATGTAGATGGCAATCCTATGGTTATAGAATACAACTGTCGTATGGGCGACCCCGAGACAGAAACAGTCATGATGCGTCTTAAGAGCGACATCGTAGACTTGTTCGAAGGTGTTGCACATGGCGACCTCTACACACGTAACGTAGAATATGACGATCGTGCAGCAGGATGTGTCATGATGGTAAGCGGCGGTTATCCTGAAAAGTATGTCAAGGGTTATCCCATGACAGGTATGGAGAATGTGAAGGACAGCATTCTGTTCCACTCAGGAACAGCACTCAAGGACGGTCAGGTTGTTACAGCCGGCGGTCGTGTAATCGCTGTATGTTCATATGGTGAGACAACAAAGGATGCTGTTAAGCATAGTTTCCAGGAAGCCGAAAAGATAGACTACAAAGATAAGTACTATCGCCACGACATTGGTAAATAGATCTAATCGTTAAGACAATAAAAGAGGGTGTGTCGAATCACCCTCTTTAAAATAAAGATCACTATATAGTCTA
>JAHHQW010000030.1 GCA_020026195.1 Prevotella sp. | reverse complement strand
AGACTAAATTACTGAACATCAATAGATAAATATATTTTTAAGGGACGACTAAATAGAGAATCTGTAAGTGTGCTGTAATTTTACATTAATATCTATGTGTACTTTTATGAGTTGAAAATATTCAAGATGTTTTATTTATGTGTATTTAAACATTAATGTCTTAATGTTGCGCATACTATATAATTAGTATGTAGAAAGGATGTGTTAGAAAGTGTAGCTTGGGAAAAATTGCATTAAAAGGAGTTTAATGCAATTACTTATCCTTTGTTATTCCCATCTTTCTGGCTTTTTCTTTAAGTAACTGTAATAGTGGCTCACGCTCGTTGGGGACTTTGTTGTCAAGAACAGCTGCTTTAAGATACTGCTTTAATATACCTACTTCTTTTGAAGGTTTAAGATTGAACATTGTCATAATCTCGTTACCATCTATGACAGGTTGTAGAAGTCTTCTGTAATCTTTTCGTTTCAATTCTTGAAGTTTTTCACGGACAATTTTGAAATTGTCCAAGAACTTCTGCTTTCGTACGGCATTTTTACTAGTTATATCAGCTTCGCATAATATCATCAGATCGTCGATATCTTCTCCAGCATCGTTTATCAGACGCCTTACTGCACTATCTGTCACGATGTCATCAGCAATAGCTATAGGTCGCATGTGGAGCTCTACAAGTTTTCTGACGTATTTCATTTTAGAGTCCATTGGCAATTTAAGTCTTCTGAATATGTCTGTAACCATATGGGCACCAATAATATTATGATTGTGGAATGTCCAGCCTGCAACATTATCCCATCTCTTGCTTTGTGGTTTACCAATGTCGTGGAAGAGAGCTGCCCATCTGAGCCATAAATTGTCAGAAACTTTGCAAGTGTTTTCTAAGACTTCTAGTGTGTGATGGAAATTGTTTTTGTGAGCTCTTCCGTTACGAGTTTCTACAATATCCATACAGCTTAGCTCTGGTAATATTTTTTCCAAAAGTCCTGATTCGTGCAAATACATAAACCCAATGCTCGGATGTTTACACATCATAATTTTACACAATTCTTCTTGAACTCTTTCGTTGCTTATTATTTTTATCCTGTCTGCATTTCGTGAAAGAGCTTGGAATGTCTCATCCTCTATATAAAAGTTCAGACGTGTAGCAAATCTTACGCATCTTAACATTCTGAGAGGATCGTCTGAAAAAGTGATGTCTGGGTCTAATGGGGTTGCGATGATTCTGTCTTCCAAATCCATAACTCCATTGAACGGATCTACAAGTTCTCCGAATCTTTCTTTATTGAGGCATACTGCAAGTGCATTTATGGTAAAGTCGCGTCTGTTCTGGTCGTCCTCTAAAGTTCCATCTTCAACAAAGGGCTTGCGTGAATCTTGTGAGTAGCTTTCACGTCTTGCTCCGACGAATTCCACTTCGAGATTTCGATATTTAACTTGTGCAGTTCCGAAATTAGAAAATACGGTTAAGTGCGCTTTCTTTCCTAAAATTTTGCAAAGGCGACGTGCTATATTTATGCCGCTTCCTACAACAACTATATCGATATCATCTGAGGGACGTTCTAAAAATAGATCACGTACATAACCGCCTACTACATAACACTCCAAAGAAAGAGAGTCAGCAGCTTCAGAAATTTTATGAAAAATATCAATGTCAAGGAGTTGCGCTAATTCTGTATTTGTAAGTATCTTCATCTCATTTTTTTGTTGTAGTCTGCAAAAGTACAAAAATAATGCTTATCTTTGCACATAAAACAATGAAAGAATAGAAAAGTCTTATGAAAAAAAATTTGTATAACATCTTTTCAATAATGTTCTTCTTTATATTGACGCTTACTGTTTCATGTGGCGATAATACACAGGAAAAAGCTGAAGAACTTTTACGTCAGGCTCAGAAAGAGTGCGACAATGGTAATTATGATAAGACTCTTGCGCTAATTGATACGCTTCGTAATAAATACCCTAAAGCTATAGAAACTCGTAAAAAAGCACTGGTGCTTCATGCCGATGCGTCTGAAAAGCAAGCAAAGAAACGACTTGATGACATCATGGTAGAGTTAGACAAAGCAGAAGCTAAATACTCTGCGCTAAATAAAACAGTGACAGAACATAAAAAGTCTAATAAGGCTAAGTCTGATGAACTAACAGAACTCACAATTGCAAGAATGCATCGAGATTCAATCAGAACAAGTTTTGAGGCAGAATGTGAAAAAATAAAATACATACGTAAACAACGTCAAAAAGGATTGAATTAATCTTTGTTTTTGTTATACGTAATGATTTAAAGAAGATTTGATGATGTCTGATTTAACAAGAACTGACGAACAATTCAAGAAAGCTATGGAAGAATGTCGTGATGTATTTTCAAAAAAACTTCACGATTATGGAGCTTCATGGCGTATACTCCGCCCTTCTTCGCTTACAGACCAGCTCTTTATAAAGGCAAAGAGAATAAGATCTCTTGAAATAAAGAAATGCTCTCTTGTCGGGGAAGGTATACGTCCAGAATTCATTGCCTTGATAAATTATGGACTTGTGGGGCTGATACAGCTTGGTAAAGGGTTCGCTGATGAGGTTGATATGACTAATGATGTAGCATTGGAACTTTATGATAAATATGCATCTGATGCATTGGCATTGATGCAGAAGAAAAATCATGATTATGATGAGGCATGGCGTTCAATGCGTATTAGCAGTTATACGGATTTAATTCTTACAAAGATACAAAGAATTAAAGAAATTGAAAATCTCAATGGAAATACATTGATTTCAGAGGGAATAGACTCCAATTACATGGACATAATAAACTATGCAGTGTTTGGAGTTATAAAACTTACAAAAGATTAAAGATCGGATGGCAGGGAAACTGGTGGTAAATACAGTACGTGTGATAACAGCATTAGTATTTATCTTTTCGGGATTTGTCAAAGCTGTAGATCCGCTAGGAACTCAATATAAGATAAACGATTATCTTACAGCTCTTGGCTTAGACTTTCTCGTCTCGGATATGATTACACTTCCGGCATCAATGCTTATATCTGCATTTGAATTTTGCTGTGGAGTATTCTTGCTATTTGCCCTGCGTAGGAAACTTGTAACAAGGGTCGTTGCTGTTTTTATGGCTGTAATGACATTGTTTACATTATGGATAGTCGTAGACAATCCCGTAAGTGATTGCGGATGTTTTGGAGATGCGCTTGTCTTAAGTAATACTGAGACATTCTTGAAAAATATAGTGCTAATGATTTTTGCACTGATTATGTGCAGATATTATGAATATCTTGTTTCAGCAGTACGAAGGTCGGCACAATGGGTGGTGATAAATTATACGGTGATATTCATATTTGTGGTGAGCGGATATAGTTTGTATTTTTTACCACAATTTGATTTTCGACCGTATTATGTAGGTGCGGACATAAAGAAAGGAATGGAAATACCTGATGATGCAGAAACACCAGAATACGAAACCACTTTCGTAATGGAGAGAGATGGAGTAAAAAAAGAGTTTAAGTTAGAGAATTATCCAGATAGTACATGGACGTTTGTTGAAAATAAGACAGTCTTGATAAAAGAAGGTTACGAACCTCCAATTCATGACTTTTCTCTAATTCTCTATAATACAGGAGAAGATATAACCGATGAGGTCCTTTCTGATTCTAATTTTGTATTTCTTGTTATTTCTCCATATTTAGAAAAGGCTGATGATAGTAATTTTGGAGAAATTGACCGTATTTATGAGTATGCCATGGAAAAAGGATACTCTTTTTATGGAGTGACTTCTTCGGGTGATAAGGCGATTGAACGTTGGCGAGACATAACGGGAGCTGAATATGACTTTTGTATAGCGGATGCAATAACTCTCAAAACAATAATAAGAAGTAATCCGGGACTTGTTTTGTTGCATGATGGAAAAGTCGTAGGAAAATGGAGCCATAATTCATTACCTGTATTTGACGCATCGGACAAAGCGATGGAACAGATATTGATAGATAGTATACAACAAAAGTCTGTTGTCAATAAAGTTTTTTGTATGCTTTTATGGTTCTTCCTTCCATTGGTATTGTTGACACTGACAGACAGGTCTTATAATATACATGGATGGTTTAAGAGATTATTTAGCAAAAAAAATACAAACACAACAGATACATTAGAAAATAAATAAAACTAATTTAAAGTAAAAAGTAAAATGAGAAAGAAAATTGTAGCAGGAAACTGGAAGATGAATCTTAATCTTCAGCAGGGCGTAGCTCTTGCAAAGGAACTGAATGAACAGCTCACAGTAGAAAAACCTAATTGTGATGTAATTATATGTACACCGTTCATCCACCTTGCATCAATTGCAGAGTTCTTAGACCAGAATATTATAGGACTTGGTGCAGAGAACTGTGCAGATAAGGAAAAAGGTGCTTTTACAGGTGAGGTATCAGCTGAAATGGTAAAAAGTACAGGTGCACAGTATGTAATAATCGGTCATAGCGAACGTAGAGGTATTTATGGAGAAACTCCAGAGATTCTCAAGGAAAAAGTTAAACTTGCACTGGCTAATAATCTTAAAGTCATTTTCTGTATTGGTGAGAGCCTTGAAGAACGTGAGGCTGGAAAACAGAATGATGTTGTTAAGGCTGAACTCGAGGGTTCTGTTTTTGACCTTACAGAAGAAGAGTTTAAGAATGTTATAATTGCATATGAACCTATCTGGGCAATCGGAACAGGAAAGACAGCTACAGCAGATCAGGCAGAAGAAATCCATGCATATGTTCGTTCACTTGTAGCAAATAAGTATGGAAAGCAGATGGCAGAAGATACATCAATCCTTTATGGTGGAAGTTGTAAGCCTTCTAATGCTTCTGAACTCTTTGCAAAAGAAGATATTGATGGTGGTCTTATCGGAGGTGCTTCACTTAAGGCTGCTGACTTCAGAGGTATCATCGATGCTTGGAAGAAATAATTGAAGAATCGTATTAAACTGATGTCTGCATCCTTTATATTGGGGATGCAGGCATACAGTTATATAACAAAATAATAAAATTAGAAATGAAACAATTCGTTACTATAATAGTGTTTTTTGTTTGCTGTATGACGTATGTTAATGCACAGACGTTTTTAGACAGGCTAAGAATTGTAGATAATACTTTAGGCAAAGTAACTGTAATACAGAGCAAAACTATAGACGAATTGGTGAATGGCAGAAAACAGAGCCCTACACAAAAACACAAAAAAGATACAATCTTAGTAAATAATGGAGTCCCCAAATCTGTTACTGATAGTACTAAGAATGGTAAAAATGACAGTGTGCCGGTAGTAGATAACGGTGTTGTCGGACCTGCAAGAAAAATTATGGGTTTTAGAGTACAGGTATTTGCAGGTAATAATTCCCGTGTATCTCGTAATAAAGCAAGAGATATTGGTGAACATTTAAAATCAGAATTCCCAGAACATGCAGTATATGTACATTTCTATTCGCCGAGATGGATATGCCGTATGGGAAACTATAAAACAAGAGAAGAAGCAGAAGTGATGCTTCAAAAGGTTAAAGACCTTGGATATTCAAGAGCTTGTTTAGTAAAAGGAAAAATAACTGTACATTAAATATAAAAACATAATAGAATGAATTCTGGAAACGAATACCGCGAGGGGCTGGACGAACTCGCAGAACATTACAAGAAAGTTATAGAGTTACTTGGCGAAGATCCCGATCGTGAAGGATTGCAGAAAACACCAATGCGTGTAGCTAAGGCTATGCAGGTGCTTACTCGTGGTTATTCAATGGATCCTCATCGTGTTCTCCTTGATGCATTGTTTGAAGAAAAGTATAGTCAGATGGTCATCGTTAAGGATATTGATTTCTTTTCTTTGTGCGAACATCATATGCTTCCTTTTTATGGGAAAGTCCATGTGGCTTATATACCTAATGGTCATATAACAGGACTGAGTAAAATTGCTCGTGTCGTTGATATCTTCAGTCATCGTCTTCAAGTTCAGGAACGTCTTACTCTGCAGATTAAAGAATGTATCCAGGAAACATTGAAACCGTTAGGTGTAATGGTGGTAATTGAAGCAAAACACATGTGTATGCAGATGCGTGGAGTGGAGAAACAGAATAGCATCACTACTACGAGTGAATTCTGTGGAGCTTTCAATCAGGCAAAAACGAGAGAAGAATTTATGAACCTGATAAATCGAGGCGATAATAAATTATAGAAGAAATTTGGAACTAATAAAAAGATATATGAAGAAAACAGGTAAAATATTTTTATTGTTATTGTTGATGACTTTGCCTTTGTTTACAACGTCATGTTTTAAGGATAGTGATGCTGATAATTCATACGATAAACTTAATGATGAAGAAGTCGCGGCTTATCTTAAGAAAATGCAAGGTTCTTATACAGGAAAATGCTATTATGCCTATATAGGAAAGAATGAAAATGGAGTCCTTGTTTCAAAGATGGATTCTATTGTCGATGTTCAATGGACATTGAAAGAAAATGGAGAACTCACTTTTTCAAGATTACCTGTGTCTCTTTTCGCTAATTCTTTAAGAGCGGAAAGTCAGTTTGATTTTTTGGCTGATTCAATATCTAAATGTAAGGATGTTACAGCAGAAACAAAGATTCTGCCTTATAGGTCCATGGATGGCATGGTATATCCGTTCTATATATTCCCGAAAGAAAATATTGTACTTAACATAGAGAATGAAGGAAAGAAATACAAAGTTGTTTTACAATATAGCAATACAATAAATGTATTAGGACTTTATTATAATATGTCTGGTGAATGCAGAATATATGAAAATCAGATGTATGTACAACTTCCTATAGGCAGTTCATTTGTAAATGAAGTACAGACAGGCTCTTCTCCTTCTATGTTTAAATATATAGGAACAAGAAAAGCTATTGATAATACTAAATAAAAATGAAAAAAATATTATTGGCAATCGTTACAACACTCATTTTTGCTGTAAACGTAAAAGCACAGAAACATGGTCCATGGGATATATACATAGGTCCGCGTATTGGTGTCATTATGAATGATTTTACTGATGTGGAAGGAAGTATGGAAACTGGCATGTTATTGGGAGTAAATGCTGAAGTATTCTTTAGTAATACAATATCTTTGAATATGGGATTTAACTATACACATCAGGGTGGTAACAATGTAAAAAAAGGAGATACAGGAATTTATGACTATGATTTAGATTATATCAATACAGAATTTGCTCTCAGATATTATCCCGTAGATAGATTTTGTGTCTTTGCAGGCGTTAACCTTGGACGTGTGGTAAAATCGCGTATTGATGGTAAAGAAGGAAGATATGGTCTTAAGGACTACATGCATAAAGGTTCTGTTGCCTTTCCTGTAGGTCTGGCTGCAAACTTTAAGAACTGCGAACTTGGTGTGTCTTACAGCTATCAGATAAATAAAATTGCACGTGGTTCTTTTGCTGACTATCTTGGTGATGCGCGTAATAAATCATTAGTGGCTTCGTTTGTTTACAGATTTCAAATATTCTAAAAGTGAAGGAGCCTAAAACTGCAATCTCTGAGGCAATGCGTTTTGTTATTGTGGGCGGAATGTCGACCGCGATAACATATGCAGTATATTATTTGCTACTTATCAGAGGCATAGGAGCTGTTCCTGCCTATACAATAGGATATTTATTAGGACTGATATTTAATTATCTTATGTCTGCACGCTTTACGTTTAAAAAAACTATGAATGTAAAGAATGCTATAGGTTTCGTCTTTACCAATGCTTTTAATTATGTATTGCAAGTAGGACTTCTTTGGCTCTTTATTAAATTGAGTGTGCCTGAAAAGATTGCACCTCTGCCTATGTATGCAATAGCAGTGCCTGTTAATTTCATTATGGTGCGTACTGTTTTTAAAAAATTATAATATAAATAATATGAGACGTCTTCTTGTAATATCTTTTGTAATAACATTATTGTGCAGTAATGCTTCGGCTCAGACACGTTTGTTTACGACATATAAAGATTCTGTACCATATCGTATTCCTGCAATAACGACATGTAATGACGGTCGTCTTATTGCTGTTTCTGATTATCGTTATTGTGGCGCTGATATTGGTTTTGGTCCTATCGATTTACATTATAGAATGAGTTTTGATAATGGAGATTCTTGGACAGAAGAGGCAGTGCTTGCAGATGGTACTGGCGATGAAAATAATATTCGATGGGACTATGCTTTTGGTGACTGCTGCATAACAGCTGATAGAGAAAGTAGCAATGTGTTAGCCGTCTGTGTAGGTGGAAAGACTGTGTTCTTTAATGCCAAACGTGATAACCCTAATCGTGTTGTAAGATTCAGAAGTAGTGATAATGGAAAGACATGGGATAAAGGTGAAGAGATAACTGAAAATATATATAAACTTTTTGATAACAGAAAACAAGGTCCGGTTAATACCTTATTCTTTGGATCTGGTAAAATATGTCAGAGTCGTAAAGTAAAAGTTGGAGACTATTATCGCCTTTATGCAGCAATACTTACACGTTCAGGAGTATATGCACTTTATAGCGATGATTTTGGTACAAACTGGAATGTCCTCGGCAGTATAGATGAGTCACCTTGTCCTGGTGGAGATGAACCAAAGTGCGAAGAACTTCCAGATGGAAGTGTTTTGTTAAGTGTACGTACAGAGGGAAGACTTTTCAATGTGTTCCGTTTTGTGGATGTAAAATCAGCGAAGGGATATTGGGACAAAGATTGTGCAGCAAAGGCTTTTGCTGGAATAAAAAATTCATGTAATGGAGAGATCCTTTATGTTGATGCAGTGTCAAAAGATGGAAGAGAAACAGGATTATTATTACAGTCTGTTCCTTTTGGTCCACAGCGTACGAATCTTGGATTCTTTTATAAAGAGTTAGGTAGTGATGCATCAAAATATACAGCATCGTATATGGCTTCAGACTGGCAACCAGGTTTGCAGGTAAAGGATGGTCTGGGAGCTTACTCAACAATGACTTTGCAACATGATGGACGTATAGGATTAATGTACGAAACAGGACCTACTATTTATAACATGGATTATATTTCTCTTTCTATAAGTCAGATTACAGGTGGAAATTATAATATAAAAAAGAAATAACACATGAAGAAAGTTGCAGAATATCTTTTAATATTCATTGCTATACAGTTTGTCAGTATTACGTTGGCCAATGGAGCTCTTCTTCTTACGGGCGGACAGATAGGAAGTAAATTGGCAGAAACTGCTATAGCTATGAATATTGCAGCTTTTATTATTGTTGTTGCGGTATTTGTTGTATGGCTGCGTACTATTACTTTTACGAATCAATATATAAAAACCAAGCCATACGTACAGATACTCCTTTGTGTTATTCTCGGTTTTGCAACAATCCCACCGTCTGTGTTTTTGCAAGATATGTTGTCAGATATAACAGACACGAATGAAGAATTGTTTAAGAGCATGATTTCTCAACCTATGGGATTTGTTGCATTGACTTTGTTAGGCCCTGTAACAGAAGAAATAGTATTTAGAGGGGCAATATTAAAGCAACTTTCTTTATCATTGTCAAATCATTGGAAAGCTATAATAATAGCTGCATTATTGTTTGCTGTAATACATTTTAATCCTGCACAGTTTGTTCATGCCTTTCTGATAGGAATGCTTTTAGGATGGATATGCATAAAGACCAGAAGTATTATTCCGTGTATTCTGATACATATTATCAATAATTGTACGGTTTTTATTATGATAAAATATTATCCAGAAATTTCACTAACTTCTTATACGTTTATTATTGTTTCTGTAATATTTATAATAATATCGCTTTGGGGTATTGTAAAAACAGAGCATAAACAGTGATATTGTTAATTATGTTTGATGTTGCTTTATCTTCTCAGTTTGTATTTGTTTATGGCATTTTTTTAGTTTCATAATGCGGCTTCGTGTGGTGTATTTATCTTAAGTATTATTGCCGATTTTATAGTAAAGTAGATACAATATTTGTTGTCAAGATATATGCATTCATAAAATGAATTTAAACAGAATGTTCTGTATAATATGTGGATATAAAAACACTTGTAGGGAACTTAATTTCAATTCTTTTTATTATTAATAAGACCTAAATCAAATGTATTTGAAACAATCTGAGTCTTATTTTTGTATGAGAATCTTTATTTAATTATCTTTGCCATTATAAAGAATTCTTATAAGATGAAACATCCCTACAAGACAGATATCGCGGTGCTTATATTGTTTTTTAACCGTCCTGATTATTTACGTCGCTTATTTGAAGAAGTGCGTAAGGCTCGTCCTTCACAACTCTTTCTGTATCAGGATGGAGCACGTAACGATAAGGATGTATCAAAAATAGAGGAGTGTCGTAAAATAGTGCAGGATATAGATTGGGAATGTGTGGTACATCGTAAATATCAGACTAAAAATTACGGATGTGACCCTTCGAACTATATCTCTCAGAAATGGGCATTCTCCATAGCTGATAAGTGTATAGTGTTCGAAGATGATGATGTCCCAACACAGTCTTTTTTCCCGTTTTGTAAAGAGATGCTCGATCGTTATGAAAATGATGAGCGAATTGTTATGGTTACAGGATTCAATACAGACGAAGTAACTCCTGACATACCTTATGACTATTTCTTTACCAGTGTGTTCTCCATTTGGGGATGGGCATCGTGGAGGAGAGTTATAGATAAATGGGATGGGAATTATAAATTCTTAGATGATGAATATAACATGCATCAGCTTAAGGCTCTCATTAAAGAACGTAATTATCGCAGTGACATTATTAAGATGAGTTTTGATCATAAAGCATCTGGAAAACAGTATTATGAGAGTATTTTTTGGACGTCGATGTTGTTTAATAGCGGTTTAGCAATTATGCCTTCTAAAAATCAGATAAATAATACAGGTGCTACTGAAGATTCTACCCATTATTCTGCTTTTAAGACAATGCCCAAGGCTTTACGCCGAATATTTACGATGAAACGCTATGAACTGGAATTCCCATTGAAACATCCCCCTTATGTAATAGAGAATGTGGAGTATAAACATAGACTTTATAAGGTTAATGCATGGGGACATCCCTGGATAAAAATATCACGAAGCATTGAAGAACTTTTTAATAACCTGAGATATGGAAGGTTTGATGTGATATTAAGTTCGCTTACTGCAAGAATAAAGAAAATCACAGGCAGACATAAGTTTTCTTGATTATTACAATAATACCAGACAAAGATGCGTTTTATCTTCAGTATGCAATGGACAGATAAAATAAGACAGGTGAAAATAATACTTGTGATAGCGGCAGTGCTTATTGCTGTTGTATCGCTTGTTGTGTCACATCTTCTGATTCGTGATCTTGCTGAAGAAGAACGAAGCAAGACAGGTGTTTGGGCGGAAGCAATGAAATCTCTGAATAATGCTGACGAGCAGACAGACCTTAACCTTGTGCTTACAGTTATTAATGGAAATAATACTATCCCGGTTATTGTTAAAGATTCAGAAGGTAATATTCAGACATTTAGAAATGTGGAAATTGATGCGCAGAATGCAGAAGATTCTCTAAAGTTCCTTTCTGATAAGACAGAAACGTGTGATAAGATACGTATATATATAGATGAGGATAATACCTCTAACGGATATCTTGATGTTTACTATAGTGAGTCTGTAATGCTTCGTCGTCTGGCATTTTATCCTTATGTTCAGTTAGGGGTAGTTATGATATTTGTTGTAATAGCAATATTTGCATTACTCACTTCAAAACGTGCCGAACAAAATAAAGTCTGGGTAGGACTCTCGAAAGAAACAGCACATCAGTTGGGAACACCAATTTCAAGTCTTATGGCCTGGACACAGATTTTAAAGGAAACTTATCCTGATGACGAACTTTTGCCAGAAATGGATAAGGATGTACAGCGATTGCAACTTATTGCCGACAGATTTTCAAAGATAGGTTCTCTTCCAGATCCTGTGCCGTCAAATCTTAACGAAGTTGTTGATCATGTAGTTACTTATATGAGCCGTCGTACATCAAAAAAAGTGAGTATCGAAAGGCATTTTCCTAAACAGAATGTTATTGTTCCGTTGAATGCATCCCTTTTTGAGTGGGTTATAGAAAATTTATGTAAAAATGCTGTGGATGCAATGGAAGGAATGGGAGCTATAACTATTCTTGTGGAAGATTTAGAAAATAAAGTAACCATAGATGTAAGTGATACAGGTAAGGGAATAAAGAAAAAAGATGTAAAGAATGTGTTCCGGCCAGGATTTACTACTAAACAGAGAGGGTGGGGACTTGGTCTTTCATTAGCTCGTCGTATTGTAGAAGAATATCATAAAGGGCGTATTTATGTGAAAAATTCTGAGATTGGTAAGGGAACTACGTTCAGAATAGAACTGAGAAAGTAGATTTTTAACATAGTATTTGGTTATTATAGAAAAATATTAGTAACTTTGCAACCCAAATGTGTAGTATAGATAGATTTAACATCGATTTAAGAGATCTTGACAATGGTCTTACACAGTTGTCTTACGATCTTGATAATTCTTATTTCGAAGCAGTAGAAGCTCCTGATTTAAGAAAAGGAAAACTGCACGTCAATCTGTCGATATGCCGTACTGACAACGAATTCGATTTAAGCTTCGATATAAAAGGAACTGTTGTAGTACCTTGTGACAGATGTCTTGACGATATGGATCTGGACATCAGTACAGATGGAACTTTGTCGGCAGTATTAAGCGAAAATAAAAATTCTGAAGATGAAGACATTGTCACTGTGGATGAAAAAGAAGGAATCCTTAACGTGGCATGGTATATTTGTGAATTTATAGAACTGGCAATACCCATCAAGCATGTGCATGCACCTGGAAAATGCAACCATGCGATGATAGAAAAACTCAATGAGTATTCAGCTACCCGAAGTAGTGATGAGGCTGACGGCGAAATAGATCCGCGATGGAATAAATTAAAAGAATTAAAAACAATAATTAAAGATTAAGAAAAATGGCACATCCTAAAAGAAGACAGTCAAAGACTCGTACACTCAAGAGAAGAACTCACGACAAGGCAGTTGCTCCTACATTGGCAGTATGCCCCAACTGCGGTGCTTACTACGTATACCACACAGTATGCCCCAGCTGCGGTCAGTACAGAGGTAAGGTAGCTATTGAGAAAGAAGTGGCTGAATAATTGATGGCAGTGATTAACGCTATAATCACTGGAGTCGGAGGTTATGTACCCGACTATGTTCTCAACAATGAAGAATTGTCGAGAATGGTCGATACTAACGACGAGTGGATAATGACGCGTATAGGCGTTAAAGAACGTCGTATACTTACAGAAGAAGGACTCGGAACATCTTATATGGCAAGAAAGGCAGCTGCACAGCTGTTAAAGAAAACCAATACCGATCCTCTTGAAATAGACGCCATTATTGTCGCAACGTCATCCGCCGATTTCCATTTCCCATCTACCGCATCAATCGTATTGGGTAAACTCGGAATGAAGAATGCTTTTGCGTTCGACGTTTCGGCTGCATGTTGCGGATTCCTTTATACGCTCGATCTTGCCTGTAATATGATACAGAGCGGACGACACAAGAAGATTATAGTTATCGGTGCAGATAAGATGTCATCGATGGTAGACTATAAAGATCGTGCAACATGTCCCATATTCGGCGATGGAGCTGCTGCGGTTCTTGTGGAAGGAACAGAAGAAGAAAATATAGGTCTCATTGACTCATATCTTCGTACAGATGGCAAAGGTCTGCCTTATCTTCACATGAAGGCTGGTGGATCGGTTTGTCCTCCTTCGCATTTTACCGTAGATCACAGACTGCATTACCTGCATCAGGACGGACGTACAGTGTTCAGATATGCAGTAACAAGCATGAGTGATGACTGTGAACTTATTGCACAGCGCAATAATTTGACAAAAGAAGACATTGACTGGGTCGTAACACATCAGGCAAATGTCAGAATCATCGAGGCTGTTGCCAAACGCCTGGATGTTCCCATGGAAAAAGTCATGATGAATATTCAGAAATATGGCAATACGAGTGCGGCAACAATTCCACTGGCTCTGTGGGATTACGAATCACAGCTTAAGAAAGGCGATAATATTATAATTTCGGCTTTTGGTGCAGGATTCGTTCATGGCGCATCATATTTGAGATGGGCTTATTGATAAAGCACACAGTTTTTTCAAGCTGAAGGGTGAAAGTTGAAACTTAATGCTTCATCTTTCACCTTTCATATTTTTATTATATTTTTACCATTCTATAATTTAAGAGATTATGCATAAAGCCGGATTCGTAAATATTGTAGGAAACCCTAACGTTGGCAAGAGTACGCTTATGAACCAGTTGGTAGGCGAACGAATTTCTATAGCTACATTTAAAGCTCAGACTACACGTCATCGCATTATGGGTATCGTTAATACCGAAGATACGCAGATCGTTTTCTCTGATACTCCGGGTGTTCTTAAACCCAATTACAAACTACAGGAGTCAATGCTTGCTTTTTCAGAGTCGGCATTGCAAGATGCTGATATACTTCTGTATGTCACAGATGTAGTTGAGTCTCCAGAAAAGAATGCCGACTTTCTTGCAAAGGTTTCTAAAATGACAATTCCCGTGTTGCTGCTCATTAATAAAATAGACATGAGTGATCAAAAAACACTGGGAGATATTGTTGAAAAGTGGCATGGTCTTTTGCCAAATGCAGAGATTCTGCCTATTTCAGCCTCTAATAAGTTTGGTACAGATATGCTAATGAAGCGTATCAAGGAACTTCTTCCCGATTCTCCACCATATTTTGATAAGGAACAACTTACAGACAAGCCAGCACGTTTCTTCGTGAGCGAGATAATTCGTGAAAAAATACTTCTCTATTATGATAAGGAAATACCTTATTCTGTAGAAGTTCGAGTTGAGGCTTTTAAGGAAACCGACAGGAATATTCATATAAATGCAGTTATTTACGTTGAGCGTGATTCCCAGAAAGGAATTATCATAGGCCATCAGGGCGTCGCAATAAAAAAGACAAGTACCGAGGCTCGTAAATCTCTTGAAAAATTCTTCGGTAAGAGTGTATATCTTGAATTGTTTGTCAAAGTAGACAAGGATTGGAGAAATTCTGATAAAGAATTAGACAATTTCGGATATAATCCAGAATAATCTTAAGAACATAATAATAAAGCTCGTTATAACGCCGAGAGGCGCCGGGCACTATAACAATAATATAAAAAGAAAAAACGTATGGCAAATTTAGTAGCAATAGTAGGACGTCCCAATGTTGGAAAGTCTACATTATTTAATCGACTAACGAAGACTCGTCATGCCATTGTAAGCAGCGAGGCTGGTACCACACGTGACCGCCAGTACGGCAAGTGCGAATGGTCGGGAAAAGAATTCTCGGTTGTTGACACAGGCGGATGGGTAGTGAATTCTGATGATATCTTCGAAGAAGAAATACGTAAACAGGTAATTACTGCAACACAGGAAGCAGATCTCGTATTATTTCTCGTTGACGTAAACACAGGTGTAACCGATCTTGATCAGGACGTAGCAGCAATTATACGTCGTGCCAATATGCCGGTAATACTTGTAGCCAATAAAACTGATAATAACGAACAGCAGTATGATGCTGTAGATTTTTATTCCCTTGGTTTGGGAGATCCCTTTTGTATCAGTGCAATGACAGGCAGCGGAACAGGAGATCTTTTGGATCTTGTTATATCAAAACTTCCAGAGAAGACAGAAGAACTTCTTGAAGATGGTATTCCTCGTTTTGCAGTCGTAGGTCGTCCTAATGTAGGTAAGAGCAGTATTATTAATGCCTTTATAGGTGAAGACAGACATATAGTTACAGACATTGCCGGCACTACACGCGACAGTATATTCACACGTTACGATAAGTTTGGTTTCGACTTCTATCTTGTTGATACGGCTGGTATTCGTCGTAAGAATAAGGTAACCGAAGATTTGGAATTCTATTCTGTAATGCGTTCTATCCGAGCAATCGAAAACTCTGATGTATGTATTCTCATGATAGATGCTACAAGAGGAATCGAATCGCAGGATATGAATATATTCCAGCTTGTGCAGAAGAACAACAAGTCGCTTGTCGTAGTAGTCAATAAATGGGACTTGGTTGAAGATAAGAGTGTTAAGGCGATAAAATTCTTCGAAGATGCGATACGTCAGCGTATGTCTCCGTTTACAGATTTCCAGATAGTCTTTGCGTCTGCTTTAACTAAGCAGCGTATTTTTAAGGTCTTGGAATATGCTAAGGAAGCATACATTTCACGTAAGCTCCGAATAGGAACAAGTAAACTCAACGAAGTGATGCTGCCTATAATAGAGGCTTTCCCTCCTGCATCAATAAAGGGAAAATACATCAAGATAAAGTACTGTTCTCAGCTGCCCAATACACAGATACCTTCGTTCCTGTTCTTTGCCAATCTGCCTCAGTACATAAAAGATAACTATAAGAGATTCCTCGAAAATAAGATCAGGGAAAATTGGAATCTTACAGGTTCTCCAATAAATATCTTTATACGACAGAAATAATATTTAAATGGCACTCAGAAGTTATCTTATATCAGCGGCAGCCATTATTTTGCTCTCTTGCGAAAATCGTGAGGTTGAGAATTTGAACTGTACAGCTGCTTCAGAAGCAGTAAAGCGGTATTATACCTATCTTATAGAAGGAAATAATGTCGAGTTCGTCAGCTCGTTTGTAGGGAATGACAGTCTGCCACCAGATTATCGTGCAGCCCTTGACAGTAACGCATGTGATTTCATAGATGTTCAGAACGAGCGTCATGGAGGAATAAAAAGCGTAGAAGTCTCTTCGGCATCAGAAGATTCTCTGAATAATGTCGTAGATGTATATCTTACATTGAATTATGGTGACAGCACGCAAGAAAGGGTCGTGGTTCCTATGATAAAGGAAAACGAAAAGTGGATGATGAAATAAAGAAAATATATAACAAAGTTAAGTGGCTCTGATTATTATACAGAGCCACTTTTTTTATGTATATGTTAAATTATGACACAGTAAAGTGAGTTTACGAAGTTTTAGATTGAATCTGTAAATACAAGTTTGTAATTATTACAATATTTTATACCTAAAATATTTGCATGTATCATTATTATTACTATCTTTGCAACAGATAGAAATAATAGTATTAATAGTAAAAGGATAAAAGAATATGGAAATCAACATAACGAAAGATAACATAAAAGACTATTTGAGCGGTAATCTTCCGCTGGTAGTTGATTTCTGGGCACCATGGTGTGCACCATGTAGAAAACTTGTTTCTACAATTGAAGAGTTGGCGTCAGAATACGAAGGAAGAGTTGTAATTGGTAAATGTAATGTAGACGAACAGCGCGAACTTGCAGTAGAATATGATGTTCGTAGTATACCGACATTATTGTTTTTCAAAGACGGCAGACTTGTTGAACGTAGTGTAGGACTTAGAATGAAGTCGGAACTACAGGATAAGATAAATAATTTTTAATAACATTTTAAAACACAAAGCATTATGAAACATTTATTTCCGGAACTCCCGTATGCTGTAACGGCATTAGAACCATATATCAGCAGCGAAACATTAAATTTTCATTATGGCAAGCATTTTGCATCGTATGTAAACAATCTGAATAATCTTATTGCAGGAACAAAATATGAGGAAATGTCTTTAAAAGACATAATTCTTTCGTCAGAAGGAGGCATCTTTAATAATGCAGCACAGGCTGAGAATCATGATTTTTACTTTAAGGGACTTACTCCTGCTGACAAGTCAAAGATGAGTGAAGCATTGAAAAAGGTGCTTGAAGAAAATTTTGGTTCAGTAGATGCATTTAAAGAGCAGATGACCAAAGTTGCAGCGACACAGTTTGGTTCAGGATGGGCATGGCTTGTAGCCGATAAAGATGGCAAGCTTAAGGTTGTGAGTACAGGAAATGCAGGTAATCCAATGACAGAAGGACTGCGTCCGCTCCTTACCATAGACGTATGGGAACATGCATATTACATTGATTATAGAAATGCACGTCCTACTTATCTCGAAAAGATATGGAATATCATAAACTGGGACGTTGTCGAAGAAAGGTTGAACAATAAATAAGCACAAAAACATTAGTTACGGACAATTAAAGACCCTGCTTTTTAAGCGGGGCTTTTAAAAGAATAATTTACAAACAATTTAAACAGAAAACATTATGAAGAAATATATTTGCGATGTATGCGGATACATTTACGATCCCGCAGTAGGAGACGAAGATGGTGGTATAGCACCTGGTACAGCATTTGAAGATATTCCGGCAGACTGGGTATGCCCGTTATGCGGAGTAGGTAAGGAAGACTTCTCTGTTTACGAAGAATAATAAGAGAAAAATATATATCAGAGTGTGATTAAAAACATCACCGTTACAGAAATACAGTTTGTACTAATGCGGAGATGTGTTTAATCACACTCTTTTTTTGTTTATTCAGCCAGTTTGCGAATATATGTTTACGTATCAAAATAGTGTGCAAACTATGCTATAATCCAATTTATTACATTATCTTTGCAATAAAATATGTGAAAAGATGAATAATCCCTTTTTTAACAAATATGATACTCCCCACGAGACTATTCCTTTTGATAAAATTAAGATGGAACACTATGAAGAAGCTTTCATAGAAGGAATAAAACGTGAAGATGAGGAAATAGAAAAAATTATCAATAATCCCGAGACACCAACTTTTGAGAATACTATAATTTACAAGGATGAATCAAAAGGTGACGACTATTATGATCTTCTTTCAAAGGTATCTTCGGCATTCTTTAATCTGCTTAGTGCTGAGACAAACGATGAAATGGATGCACTTGCACAGAAGATACAGCCAATGCTTGCAAAGCACTCTAATGACGTAACTCTTAATCGTAAGCTTTTTGACAGAATACATTACGTATACGAACATCATAGAGAACTAACTCCGGAGGAGTCAACACTTCTGGAAAAGTGCCATGAGGGATTTGTAACCAATGGTGCACTTCTTGATGAAGAAGGCAAGGCCAGACTAAGAGAACTTTCTGAAAAGGCATCAATGCTTGGTCTTCAGTTCTCGCAGAACCTTCTGAAAGAAAACAAGGCTTTTACACTGCACATAACAGACGAAGCTGATCTTGACGGAATTCCCGACAACATACGTCAGCAGGCTGCCGACGAGGCAAAGCAGGCAGGTAAAGACGGATGGCTGTTTACTCTTGATATGCCGAGTTACAGTCCGTTTATGACACACTCTTCGCGCCGCGAACTGCGTAAGCAGATGTATATGGCCCGTAATACGGAGTGTACTCACGACAATACGGAGAATAACCTCCAGATATGTAAGGACATAATAAACGTACGCAGGGAGATTGCACAGCTTTTAGGATTCGATACGTATGCAGATTACGTAATGCGTCATCGTATGGCTGCCAGCGTGAAAAATGTTTATAAGATGTTTGACGACCTTATTACAGCTTATAAGCCTACGGCTGTCAAGGAGGTTGCAGAAATAGAAAAGATGGCAAAGGAGATGGAAGGCGAAGACTTCGAACTGATGCCATGGGATTTCAGCTATTATTCGCACAAACTACAGCTGAAGAAATACAACATCGATTCAGAGATGCTGCGTCCTTACTTCGAACTCTCAAAAGTAATTGACGGAGTGTTCGGTCTTGCAACCAGACTCTATGGTATAACATTCAAGGAGAACAAAGACATTCCCGTATATCATCCTGATGTCAAGGCTTATGAAGTATTCGACAAGGACGGCTCATATCTTGCAGTACTTTATGCAGACTTTCATCCCCGTAAGGGAAAGAGCGGAGGTGCATGGATGACAGAGTATCAGGGACAGTGGATTACACGTAAGGGCGAGAATGTTCGTCCCCATGCAAGCATTGTTATGAATCTTACAAAGCCTACTGCCGACAAACCGGCTCTGCTTACACTTGGTGAAGTCTCTACCTTCCTTCACGAATTCGGACACTCACTTCACGGAATGTTTGCGAATACACGTTTTGAAAGTCTTTCAGGAACAAACGTATGGTGGGATTTTGTCGAACTGCCTTCACAGTTCATGGAAAACTATGCAATAGAGAAAGATTTCCTCAATACATTTGCACGCCACCATGAAACAGGCGAGCCGATACCCGACGAACTGTTAGAAAGAATAGTAGCAAGCCGTAATTATCTTGCAGGATATTCATGTCTGCGTCAGGTAAGTTTCGGACTCCTCGACATGGCATATTATACAAAGAAAGATAAGTTCGACGAAGATATTATAAAGTTTGAGAAGGAAGCATGGAAGGATGCCATGGTAACACGTCAGCTGCCTGATACCTGCATGACAGTACAGTTCGGCCATATAATGTCTGGCGGATATGCAGCAGGCTATTACAGCTACAAGTGGGCAGAAGTTCTCGATGCCGATGCCTTCGGAGTATTCCGTAAGTACGGAATCTTCAATCCTGAGATAGCACAGCGTTTCAGAGACAACATCCTTTCTAAGGGCGGAACAGAACATCCGATGACACTTTACAAGCGATTCAAGGGTTCTGAACCTACCATAGACGCACTTCTCGAGCGCAACGGAATAAAGAAAGTTAATTAAACCAATTCAATATGGACGATAAGCAATACGTCCTCGACTGCCGTTATCTGCGTATGGCACGTATATGGGCAGAGAACAGTTACTGTACACGCCGCAAGGTGGGCGCATTAGTTGTTAAGGACAATATGATTATAAGCGATGGGTACAACGGAACTCCCAGTGGATTTGAAAATGTCTGCGAAGATGAAAACGGGGTAACCAAACCTTATGTGCTGCATGCCGAGGCAAATGCCATTACCAAACTTGCACGCAGCAGCAACAACAGTGACGGTGCAACGCTTTACGTTACGGCATCGCCTTGTATAGAATGTGCCAAACTGATAATACAGGCTGGCATCAGGCGTGTTGTTTATGGTGAGAAATACAGACTCACCGACGGACTCGACCTGTTGCATCAGGCGGGTATAGAGATATTATATATTAATTTAGACAAAGATGAAACAAAGAGATAAGAGCAGATTCTCTCCCATCATGATGGCGGTGTGCGTAGTGTTCGGTATCCTTCTGGGTACGTTCTATGCAAATCATTTTTCTGGTAACCGTCTTAACATCATCAATACAGGAGGTAACCGTCTCACAAACCTTCTGCATATCATAAGCGACAGATATGTGGATAACGTTAATATCGACTCGCTCGTTACTAAGGCAATACCGCAGATTCTCAGCGAATTAGACCCCCATTCGGTTTACATCAGTGCCGACGAAGTGCAGGCTGCAACAGAAGATCTTAAAGGCTCGTTCTCAGGTGTGGGCATAGAGTTCGTGATACGTAAAGATACGTTGCGCGTACAGAATGTCGTGAAGAATTCTCCTGCTGAAAAAGCCGGACTGCTGGCTGGCGACAAGATTGTAGAGATAGATGATTCTGCATTTGTAGGTAAGAAGGTGGTTAATGAAGAGGCCATGCGCCGTCTGAAGGGACCGAAGGATACTAAGGTAAAACTTGGCGTAATACGTTATGGTAAGGATAAGACCATAAAGCGTTTCACTGTGACACGAGGCGATATTCCGCGTAAGACAGTGGTTGCTGCTTATATGGCCGACGAGAACACCGGATACATTAAGATTCGCAGCTTCGGCGAGACAACATACGCTGAGATGCTGATAGCACTTGCAAAACTCTCACAGAAAGGATTCTCTAATCTTATAGTCGATCTGCGCGATAACACGGGTGGTTATTTGCAGCAGGCTGTAAATATGATAAATGAGTTCCTTCCTAAGGACCGTCTGATAGTATATACGGAGGGTCTGCACTCTAAGCGTCAGGAATTCAGAAGTGACGGACGAGGTACTTATTCCGATATTCCGCTTGTAGTTCTCATTAACGAGGCTTCTGCTTCGGCAGCTGAAATCTTTGCCGGAGCAATACAGGACAATGACCGTGGTACGGTAATCGGACGCCGCTCGTTCGGAAAGGGACTTGTACAGGAACAGTTAGGATTCTCCGACGGCTCGTTAATCCGACTCACAGTGGCACGTTATTACACACCTTCTGGCAGATGTATACAGAAACCGTATGTTGATGGTAACGATAAGAGCTACGAGGAAGACCTTATAGACCGTTACAAACATGGCGAGTTCTTCTCTCAGGACAGTATACATCACACAGGTCCTGCTTACTACACGCTCAAAAAGCGCGAGGTATATGGCGGTGGCGGTATAACTCCTGATATCTTCATACCTGAAGATACAACAGACGTAACGTCATATTATAAGCTGGCAGCTGCAAGCGGACTTATTTTCCAGTTCTGCTTCGACTATACCGATAATAATCGTGCAAAGCTTTCTGAATACAATGACATAGACTCAATGCTCGTTTATCTGAAGCGGCAGGGACTTCTTAATAAGTTCGTTGTATTTGGCGAAAAGAACGGACTGCGCCGCCGTAATCTCATGATTAAGAAGTCGCGTAAACTTCTTGAGAAATTCATTTACAGCCGCATAATATACACTATGCTCGATGAAGAAAAGTGGATACAGTATCTCAATTCGGATGATGAGGTAATGGCAGAGGCTGTTAAAGTCATGGTAGAAGGAAAAGCATTTCCGAAGGCAGTAGAAAAGAAAGATGGAACAAAAGAAAAAGATGCGGAGTGATGTCCGTCAGCTGAAGAAGCAGTACACAGGTCAGCAACTTAAGGATATGTCACATGATGCAATAGCGCGACTTGTAGAGAACCCTTACGTTAAGAAAGCGGATACTGTGATGCTTTATTATTCGTTGCCCGACGAGGTCTTTACACACGATGTAATCAGAGAACTGGCAGCAGAAGGTAAGAAAATACTTTTACCCGTTGTGATTGACAGTGAGAACATGGAACTGCGTGAGTATAACGATGACAATGATCTTAAGCTGGGAGCTTACGACATAATGGAGCCCGTAGGCAGACTGTTCACCGAATATGATGAGATAGACGTTGCGGTAGTTCCGGGAATGATGTTCGATGCCCTTGGAAACCGTCTTGGACGTGGCAAGGGATATTACGACAGATTCCTTAAAAAGATTCCTAATGCTCATAAAATCGGTATATGCTTTAAGTTTCAGATTGCAGACAGCATACCATGCGAAGAAAACGACGTAAGGGTAGACGAACTATTGGTCTGATACTCCGGTGTGTTATAAGTTTGTAGAATAAATACAGCTGGACAAACAATATTAGAAAACGGATTTCCTATAGATTTACTTATTGGAAGTCCGTTTTTATTATGTGTATTTATGTACCCATGCACCAATAAAAAAATCGTCACCTCTCTTTTTAGCATATAAAATATATGCTGTCAGTTAATATGTTTTATGGCAAAATATAGCAAATTCAATCATTTTGAATGCTTATTCTATGTGGTAGATTAAAAAAGACATCATTTTATCTGTTTTTTGTTTATAAACACGAAAAACAGAGCCCGGATGTGTTAAAATATCAATTATAGTGTCTAAAAATTTGGACTCTATTTAAAAATCCCATATATTTGCCATTAGTATTATTGATTTCAACGTTTTGAAATCTCCTTTTCATAGGTTGGCAAGGCTCCTTCTTGCCAGCCTTTTTTATTATGTATTTGCTAAAGCATTATGTCAGCACCTAATCTCCTTATCAGCAGAGTCTTTTCGTACAATCTTATAGTTGTAGATAGTCCTGATTTTTAAGGTTATGAAAACTTATTATTTAACATATAGTTTTAGCGTTACGCCTGTGATGTTTAAAATTATTCGCAATGTTGGTATGAATAAACGAATAAAAGAAGTATGGAAATAATGTGTTTCAGGCATACCAAAGTATACATTGATCCTTTCTTTTTTGTTAGCAATATGGAATCGCGTAGACGCTTACCGATTTAATCATATTCTATTCTTTAAATTTGTTGTTTTATTACGACTTCTTATCTCAATGTCCGATTATCGTTTTGTTTTTTGCCAATGAAAGGTCTCTTATTAAGATATAAAGCAAATATGCGTGTGTAAGTCCGTAAACACACGTAAGGAAGTTTGCAGATATACGTGTGATTACTTGTTCCGTTGTAAGTGTCAGTGTGTCAAAGAATGGTGCTTACAATGGGATAAAATACTAAAAAGGCCTGTGATGCACCTAAAGAAACTTCTATATAGTTATCTCTTACCTCTGTTTTTTAAGTTTCGGCATAGGCTTCACCTTGGTTTGTATACAACAAAAAAGTGTGACTTTCAATAGAAAGCCACACTCTTAATATACAGAGTATTTGTTATAATCTTATTTGTTAACGTCCATGCCGGTTCTTCCAACAAACAGAGCCTGAATCTTGAGAAGGTTTCTTGACTGGAGAATCATGTTCTTTGTTTCAGAAAGTATCTTAAGATACAGCATAGAGCCTCTTGTTTTGGTCTGTCCGCAGGTTATACGTTTAATCTCGTTCTTGATATCGTTGTCTATCTCTACGAATAACTCGTCGCGCTGAGAAAGGACTCTTTCAAGATTGCCGAATCGGCATGAGATAAGCATTTCGTAGATGTTGTTATGAATTTCCTCTACCATGTGGTTAAGTTTCATAAGGTCGTGAGTCTGTTCTTCGTTAAGACCTTCGTGGTTATTGTCGATATGCTCGAACGACGGACGTGTGATATGAACAAGAGCCTTTGTCATTTCGTTGATGTAGTCCACTATCTGAACGTAATACTGGGCATTGTTGGCATCACCTTCCTGAAGAATGCGCAGAGTGGGCAGGAGCTGATATTTGTGAGTACGTGCCTTTCCGAACAGTTCGTCAGCTTCCTTCATGTTGCTCTTGAGTTCCTTACGATTTTCTTCCATAAGTGCAGCCATTGTGCTGTCGTAAATCTGATTAGATTTCTTCATAGTGCTGCATAGCTCAGTCTTAACTTCCTCGATGATACCCTCAATGGTTCTTTCCTTGTTTATTTCATTCTCGTCGATTTCTACCTTCTTCTTCGGACGGTTACTGTGATAGAGCATGATTCCACATACTATTGTAACGATTACGAAGGCAATTGTTCCGCCGTAAATAAGAATCAGACCAACTGTAAGTGCGATGATGAAACCGCCGAGTGCTGTGATGAACCATCCGGCTACTACTGTCATTACGCCCGTTATACGGTATACGGCACTTTCGCGTCCCCATGCCTTGTCGGCAAGTGACGAACCCATGGCTACCATGAAACATACGTATGTTGTAGACAGAGGCAGCTTGAGAGATGTTGCCATAGAGATGAGCAGTGCGGCAGTAGTGAGGTTTACTACGGCACGTACCATGTCGAACGGAGCACCGCTGTGTTCTATGTCTACTAGTACAAAGCGGTTAGCAAGCCACTTGTTTACTCTTACGGGGATTATTGAGTTGATACCGTTTCCTATGTTAAGGGCTGTACGTACGATGGTACGTGACATTGGCGACGATCCATACTGTAGTTCTCCGTCGTCCTGCTTAGAGGCGAGTGACAGCTCTGTTTCTGTAACGTGCATTGCCTTATTCGAATACCACAGTGTAAGAATCATTATGGCACCTGCCGAGATAAGGAAGAGGAAATTTGCGGGACTGTCCTGAGAGAGTGCCGCCATGTTAAGTTGTGGATTGTTTGCGGCTGATGCTATTGTGTAGGCATCGAAACCTGCGATGGGTACGCCGATGAAGTTTACAAGGTCGTTTCCGGCAAATGAAAGAGCCAGTGCGAAAGTACCCGAAAGGATGTTTATTCTTAAAATGTTTACCTTAAACTGCTGTAGAACAAAGAGAATAATAGTTGATGTAATCCAGCAGATTATAAGACAGATAAGCAGATGCTTGTCGATAAAATCTATTATGGGATTGTCTGTGATAGTATTCTTTAATCCCTTGAATACTGCGAAATAAATGATTGCCGTGAGCGATATGCCGCACCACAGGGCTCCGAACTTATTGATTGTACGATTATATCTGAACGAGAAGATGACTCGTGATACATACATTATTAATGATCCGCACGTAAAGGCTATTACTACCGACAGCAGAATTGCCGAAACAATACCCATAGCCCTGGATGTGTTTATAAAGTCGCCCATGTCGTTAAGATCGTACACCATACTGTTGCTAATCTTAAACACTGAAACGGCTACTGCAGAACCTAAAAGACAGAAAATAAGGGAGACTGTTGTTGATGTTGGAAGACCCCAGGAGTTATATAGGTCTAACAGAATAATATTGGCGAACATCACCGCCAGATAAAGAATCATTACTTCGTGGAATGTAAACATTGATGGGTCAAACATTCCGCTCCTGGCGACTTCCATCATTCCGTTTGAAGTAATAACTCCAATTAAGATTCCTACTGATGCTACGGCTAAAATGGTTCGTATTGATGCTGCTCGCGAACCGATTGCAGAATTAAGAAAATTTACTGCGTCGTTTGTAACTCCGACAAATAGACCAAGGGTTGCCAAAATACCCATTAGTACAATAATTACGATATAAATTTCACTCATTTGGTATTATTTTAGTCTGATGCAAATTTAAGCATTAAAATCCTTAATACGTTAAATTTTTTAATAAATTAGAGCCTGTTACTAATCTTTTTTATATTCACCCATTATATTGTATATAAAATAAGTACAAATAATAATGATATAAGAAAAAATTACTGCATTTAGTGAAATATATGCATCGTTTATGCCTGCAAAATTTAGTGCTCCCATCCGGCTTACTATTAAATTGAGAAGATGTACAGCGGCAGACAGTATATAGGTAATATATATTCCAACGAATGGAATGAGAGAAAAAATTGCAAGATATATTACTATTGATGTGAGTGGGACTACCAGCAGATTGGTTATGACAAAACAAAATGATATGTTTCCGAAATTATATAATATCAGTGGCAGCGTGCCTATGTAGGCTGCAACAGAAACGGCTGTCATCTGCATGACCTTCCGTATGGCGAATGGTCGTGATGGGAAAATTTTTGTCAGCGGACGATAGAAAAGCATTATTGAGAACACTGAAAGGAACGAAAGCTGAAAGCATATATCAAATATTGTCTGCGGCGATAATAACAGCGAAACTGTTCCCGCAAGCGACAGACTGTTGACTGCTATCTTGTCGCGGTGCATTAGCGTTCCTGCCGAATAGACTGTTATCATAAGTGCTGCACGTATCAGCGAGGGGGACATTCCTGCAAAGACTACGTAAAACCATACTGCGGTCTGTATGGTAAGGAATCGTGGTACTTTTGGAAGAAATGAGAGCAGGAACGTAAGGAAAGCATAGATTATGCTTATATGCAGTCCGGAAAGTGCAAGTACATGTGACACGCCCGTGCGGTTGTAAGCCTCGCGGTCGGCAGATGTCAGGAATGTCTTGTCGCCGAAAGCCATGGCCGAAACAGTTGCAAAGTCTTTCCCTTCAAGTCCGTTTGTGTGTAATCGTGATAATACTGAGGTGCGCATCTGTAACAGAGAAATCTTAATATTTGTCCATGGTGAGAGTCCTTCGCTGCTGCACCCCTCAAAATACATGTGCTCTGGATTTAGAAATGTTGTGCCGGCATATCCGCTGCGTCTTAGATATGAGGCATAAGAGAACCTTCCGTTCTTTCTGTCTTCAGGAGGATATAACTTTGAGTGTATATGCAGTCGGTCGCCAGGGTAGAGTTCCGCATTTCCTTTTATCGTGGCTTTAAGTTTAAGATTATCATTGTTTTGTGAAATCTTTATTAAGTCGAATGAAGAATATCCGTGATTCTGCTTTACCGTACTTGCTACCACTGCGTCGTATTCGTAGTATCCGCGCCTTACGCTATCGGTGTTTACAACTGCCGTGCGATAAGAACATATTCCGGTGAGATATACTGTAAACATAAGCATCAGGCTCTGAACCGTTCCGCTTCTTCTTAAGAAAAAAGTTACGGCGAGTAGAAATAAGACGGTAAGAAGGAGTATGGCAGGGGAAATGCTGTTGAAAATGTATTCTCCCGACAGAATACCCGCCATCAACAACAGAAAAACTCTGAATAATGGGGCTGTCTGCAAAAAGATATTAAGGTTCAAAATATGTTTGTCTTGTCCTTTTACAAAAGTAACCAATAAAAGAACAAATAGCAAATAAAGACGTAATAAAAGACGTCCGATAAATGGGCGGAACAAAGGCCGCGCATCTATCGGACGCAATTAAGACTTAAATGAGTGAAAAGTTGTCTTAATTTTTATTTAAAAAGAGGTCTACGTTTACTGCACATGCGACAGAACATCCAACCATCGGGTTGTTACCGATACCTAAGAATCCCATCATCTCTACGTGAGCAGGAACTGAAGAAGAACCGGCAAACTGTGCATCAGAGTGCATACGTCCCATTGTATCTGTCATACCGTATGATGCAGGACCTGCTGCCATGTTATCGGGATGGAGTGTACGTCCAGTTCCGCCACCAGAGGCAACAGAGAAATATGCCTTGCCAGCCAGTACGCGTTCCTTTTTATATGTACCTGCTACCGGGTGCTGGAATCTTGTGGGGTTTGTAGAGTTACCTGTGATAGATACGTCTACGTCTTCCTTCCACATTATGGCAACGCCTTCGCGAACGTCGTCGGCTCCGTAACAGTTAACTTCTGCACGCGGACCATTGCTGTATGCAATGCGCTTTACTTCTTTAAGTTCGCTTGTGTAGTAGTCAAACTTTGTCTGTACGTATGTGAATCCGTTGATACGGCTGATAATCATTGCGGCGTCCTTTCCTAATCCGTTGAGAATACATCTCAGAGGCTTGTCCTGTGGACGTGACTTGTTTGCCATCTGTGCAATCTTGATGGCTCCTTCGGCAGCTGCGAAACTTTCGTGTCCGGCAAGGAATGCAAAACACTTTGTCTCAGGCAGAAGCAGACGGGCTGCAAGTTTTCCGTGACCGAGACCAACCTTTCTGTCGTCGGCAACTGAACCGGGGATACAGAATGACTGAAGACCTTCGCCGATATATTCTGCTGCTTCTACGGCACTCTTTGATTTCTCCTTAATTGCAATGGCTGTACCTACCACGTAAGCCCATTTGGCATCTTCGAAACAAATCATCTGTGTTTCTTCACATGTCTTATAAGGATCAAGTCCTGCTTCGTCGCAAATCTTGTTGGCTTCTTCTATTGATGAAATACCGTGAGCATTAAGGCAGGCCAGAATTTGTTTCATTCTGCGGTCCTGTGCTTCAAATTTTACTTCTCTTATCATAATAGCGTTCCTCCTTATATTTTATTCTTTGCGTGGGTCAATAGATTTAACGGCACCTTCCTCCTCGGTTGTTCGTCCGTAAGTTCCGGTGACGCTCTTGAGAGCTTCCTGTCCTGACATACCGCTCTTGAGCGCTGCCATGAGTTTGCCTAAATGTACGAATTCGTATCCGCACACCTGGTCGTCTTTGTCGAGGAACATCTTTGTGATATATCCTTCTGTGAGCTGAAGGTATCTCGGGCCTTTAAGGCGTGTGCCATAAAGAGTACCTGTCTGACTTGTCAGTCCCTTACCAAGATCTTCAAGTCCTGCACCAATTGTAAGACCGCCTTCAGAGAATGCACTCTGAGTACGTCCGTATACTATCTGCAGGAAGAGTTCGCGTATTGCCGTATTGATGGCATCGCATACGAGGTCGGTGTTAAGAGCCTCGAGCAGTGTCTTGCCCGGCAGAATCTCACTTGCCATAGCTGCTGAGTGAGTCATACCCGAACATCCTAAAGTCTCAACGAGACACTCTTCTATTATTCCGTTCTTTACGTTAAGGGTCAGTTTACATGCTCCCTGCTGCGGAGCGCACCATCCCACACCGTGTGTAAGTCCTGAAATGTCTTTAATCTCTTTAGCCTGCACCCATTTACCTTCTTCAGGAATAGGTGCTGGACCATGATTTGGGCCTTTTGCTACACAGCACATATTCTTAATCTCTTTTGAATACTCCATGTCTGTTATAATTTAGTTAATACCATATTTCCGTATATACAGATACAAAAGTAACCCGTTGGCGGAATTAATTTGATAAATATTTATGTGTAAAAAGTTGTGCAT
>JAHHQW010000003.1 GCA_020026195.1 Prevotella sp. | reverse complement strand
GTAATAATCCAAAGTGAAAGAATTTATCCCCATGATTTATCTACTGAGCCGTAAAAAGTCTAATATACTGCTTATACAGAGCCTTACACCCCTTTAACATCATAATGTACTACTACATTCATAAAGTTATTACTGATATCCCGTTTTGTACAACAGATTATGTAATAATTATTATGATATTACAAACGACACATTACCACAATTCAAATTACATTTGTCCGCGTTTTTGCAAAGAACCTGTCTAAACAATATTCTTTAGTTAAATCTTTCATTACAGATATACGCTATATATTATGTCCTTGACAGGGATGTATTCGGCGGTACATAAAAAGGCACTGCATTAATTGCAGTGCCTTCCTTATATAAAATTTTATTTATCTGAAATAACAGCTCTTCCTTTTATTGTTTAACCTTAAGCTGGTCGAAACCTTCACCATAAACACCTACCACATTTGTCTGTGAAATAAATGCATCCGGATCTACAGCCTTTACGGTGCGGAAAAGGTCAAAATTCTGCGTCTTCTTTGCTATTACAACCACAACATCCATATCAGTCTTTGTGTACCATCCTGTGCCATGAAGCAGTGTCACACCGCGTCCGATATTTGTAGAGATAGCTTCTGCAACCTTATCAGATTCTTTAGAGAAGATAAGGAACTGTACAGACTGACGTGATGAATTGATAACATAGTCGATTACCATACTCATGATGAAGAGGATACAGTAGCCGAAGAGAACACGTGTCCAGTCATGGAATACGAAGTAACAAGAAGAGATGATTACGATATCGCAGTACATCATCATACGTCCGAGCGAAACATTCTTATACTTATTGACAATCCATGAAATAATATCAGTACCACCTGTACTGCCGCCACGAGAGAACACAAGACCAATACTGAAACCAAGGATACCCGAACCTACTACTGTAGCCATAAATTCCTGACCTTCGCCAAGAAGTTTAGGCAGTTTTCCTGTCTCGGGGTCTTCAAGAACAGCCTGAAACAACCATAGTAATGCCGACATCACTATCCATCCGTAGATAGTCTTCATTAGGAATTTGGCACCTAAAATCTTTAGTGCAAAACCCAGTAGGATAAAGTTTACGACGAAGAACGTGATATGTACGGGAATAAGACCTTGCGTAGCATAATAGATAATAAGTGCGAAACCCGTAAGACCGCCCGAGGTAAGTTCATAGGGCATCAGAAACAATACAATAGAACCTGAGCAGAGAATCAGACCCAGAGTGATGGTCATGTAATCTCTAAATGTACGTTCTTTAGACAATTTTTCTAACATATTTTTTACTTTAAAACTTTTTAATTCTATAACAAATAGTCTTCACTGCCCGACTGACATACGCAAAGTTTCAGGCAGCGCAATGCAAACAAAAATGGTACGCATGATAAAAATCATACATACCATTATATTTTCTCGACTTCCTTTTAGAAGTCTGCACTGTTCGGAGTACGCGGGAAAGGAATTACGTCACGAATGTTCTGCATGCCTGTTACAAACAGAATCAGACGTTCAAAACCTAATCCGAAACCGCTGTGAGGACATGATCCCCATTTACGTGTCTCAAGATACCACCACATATCCTTCATAGGTATGTGGAGCTCTTCGATACGTTTCATAAGTTTGTCATAGTCTGCCTCACGTTCAGAACCACCAATGATCTCACCAATCTGCGGGAACAATACGTCCATTGCACGTACAGTCTTGCCATCTTCGTTAAGCTTCATGTAGAAGGCCTTTATTTCCTTCGGATAATCTGTAAGGATTACAGGACGCTTGAAGTGATTCTCTACGAGATAACGCTCATGCTCGCTGGCAAGGTCTACACCCCAGTATACAGGGAATTCGAACTTGTGACCCTTAGCAACAGCATCTTCAAGAATCTTAATACCTTCTGTATACTTCAGACGTACGAAGTCGTGCTCAAGTACGAAGTGCAGACGCTCAAAGAGAGTCTTGTCTACGAACTTGTTCAGGAATTCGAGGTCGTCATTACAGTTATCGAGAGCCCACTTGATACAGTACTTGATGAAATCCTCTGCAAGGTCCATGTTGTCGATGATGTCGTTGAAGGCTACTTCCGGCTCAATCATCCAGAACTCAGCAAGGTGACGCGGAGTATTAGAGTTTTCTGCACGGAATGTCGGACCGAAGGTATAGATAGAGCCGAGTGCTGTTGCACCAAGTTCGCCTTCAAGCTGACCACTTACGGTAAGACTTGTAGGACGTGCGAAGAAATCGTTAGAATAATCTATCTTGCCGTTCTCATCCTTCTTCAGATCATAGAGGTTCATAGTTGTAACCTGGAACATCTGTCCTGCACCCTCACAGTCGCTGGCTGTAATCAGAGGTGTATGAAGATAGAAGAATCCGTGCTTGTGGAAATAGCTGTGAATAGCCATCGCCATGTTATGACGGATACGGAACACTGCACCGAATGTATTTGTACGCATACGCAGATTAGCGTGTTCGCGTAAAAATTCCATTGTATGTCCCTTCTTCTGCAGAGGATAAGTAGCATCGCAAGTACCAAGTACTTCGATTTCTCTGCACTGCAGTTCAACGTTCTGTTCACCCTGGCTTTCCACCAGTTCGCCGTTAACGCTGATACATGCTCCTGTTGTAATATCTTTCAGTACGTTTTCGTCGAAATTATTTACATCTACAACAATTTGCAGATTCTTAATGGTAGAACCATCGTTCAGTGCAACGAAGTTTACAGTTTTGCTGCCACGACGAGTTCTTACCCATCCCTTTACGTTCACAATAGTGCCAAAGTCAGTACGTTTCAGCACGTCTGCCACTTTAGTTCTACTAATTTTTTCCATAATATCTTATATATCTTTTATATCTGTCGGTATATTATTCGAATGCTCCCATTCTGAGCATATCAACTTCCTTCTCTGTAAGGAAACGCCAGTCACCTCTGCGGAGATTCTTCTTTGTCAGTCCTGCGAAGAGTACACGGTCGAGCTTTACGACCTTATAACCAAGGCTTTCGAATATACGGCGAACGATACGGTTCTTGCCGCTGTGGATTTCAATTCCGACCTGGCTCTTATCTGTTTCGTGTGCATATTCGATAGCGTCTGCATGTACTTCACCATCCTCAAGCATTATGCCGTCGGCAATCTGCTGCATATCGTGTGCTGTTACGTTCTTGTCAAGGAATACATGATAAATCTTCTTCTTCAGGAACTTCGGATGTGTAAGTTTACTTGCCATCTCACCATCATTTGTGAGCAGCAGCACACCTGTCGTGTTTCTGTCAAGACGTCCTACGGGATATATTCTCTCAGGACATGCATCCTTCACGAGATCCATAACTGTCTTGCGGTTCTGAGGATCATCGCTTGTTGTAACTGTATCTTTTGGTTTGTTCAGAAGAACATATACTTTCTTTTCGAGCGATACTGTCTGGTCGTGGAACTTAACCACATCGCTACGCATTACCTTTGTACCGAGTTCTGTTACGACTTCACCATTTACAGACACAACGCCTGCTGAGATGAACTCGTCAGCTTCTCTACGGCTACATATACCTGCGTTAGCGAGATATTTGTTCAGACGTATTGAATCATCCGGATTGATGTTTGTTTCCTTGTAATCGATACGTACCTTTCCGGTGTCAATCTTCGGTCCGCGGTTGTAACCACCCTGGCGACCATAACCGCCCTGACGGCCATTATTATATCCACCCTGACGATTGTGTCCGTATGAAGGTCTTCCTCCCTCTTCACCGTTTTTCTGTCCGTATCCGCCCTGACGGCTATAACCGCCCTGACGACCATTATTATATCCACCCTGACGTCCGCTGTTGTATCCGCCACCCTGGCGGTTATAGTTCGGACGACGGCTGTATCCGCCACGCTGCTGTCCTTCTGCAGTCTCAGAGCCTTCTTCGCCATTGTTATAACGAGGACGGTAACCACCCTGACGCTTGTAAGAACCGTCACCGCGTGAGAATCCGCTTCTCTGACCGTAGGGGCGTCTGTTTCCACCGAACTCATCATTTCCTTTTAAACCTGCACCGAAACCATTAGGACGGAATTCTCCATCACCGTTATCGCTGCTGTAAACAGGACGTCTGCTGTATCCGCCACGCTGCTGACGGTATCCGCGCTGATCGCCATTGTTTCTGTAACTACCATTGTAGCCTTCGTGTGATTTATAACCCTCACGGCCGTTTTCACCTCTTTCGGAAGAATAACCTCCCTGTTTCTTGTCAAATTCTGGATTCATTGTTTAAATGTTTTATAAGCCTCACGGCTTCTTGTTTATAAATTATATATATTTTTTGATTAAATACCTGTGTAATTGTGCGGTGTTATCTGTCGCAGTTCCTTCTTTACATCTTCGCTTACCTCAAGTGTCTCAACAAACTCGTGTATGCTCTGTTCTGTAATCTTTGAGTTTGTTCTTGTAAGCTGCTTGAGCGCCTCGTAAGGATGAGGATAGTTCTCTCTGCGGAGAATTGTCTGTATAGCCTCAGCTACCACGGGCCATGTGTTCTCAAGATCTTCCTCAAGTTTCTTCTCATTAAGAATCAGTTTGCCAAGTCCCTTCATAGTACTCTTCATTGCGATGAGTCCGTGACCGAGAGGCACACCGATGTTACGCAGTACGGTAGAGTCAGTAAGGTCGCGCTGCAAACGACTTACAGGAAGTTTCTGTGAGAGGAACTGAAGTATTGCGTTTGCCATTCCAAGGTTGCCTTCGCTATTCTCAAAGTCAATAGGATTAACCTTATGAGGCATTGCGCTCGAACCAACCTCACCAGCCTTTATCTTCTGCTTGAAGTATTCCATAGAGATATACATCCAGAAGTCACGGTCAAGGTCTATGATTATAGTGTTGATTCTCTTCAGAGCATCAAATACAGAACCAAGACAGTCGTAATTGCTAATCTGTGTGGTATACTGCTCGCGCTGCAAACCGAGACGTTCGCTTACGAAGCGATTGCCTATTTCTTTCCAGTCCATTGTGGGATAAGCCACATGATGAGCATTAAAGTTTCCAGTAGCACCGCCGAACTTAGCTGTAATCTTACATTTTTTCAGTTCGTCATACTGTTCTTCAAGACGATATACGAACACCATTACTTCCTTACCCAGACGTGTGGGTGATGCGGGCTGTCCGTGTGTCTTTGCAAGCATAGGTATGTCTTTCCACTCTTCAGCATATGTTCTGAGCATTCCGATAAGCTCTTCGAGCACGGGATAATAAACATTCTCAAGAGATTCCTTTATAGAAAGAGGAACTGAAGTATTATTGATGTCCTGTGATGTAAGTCCGAAGTGAACAAATTCCTTATAGTCGTCAAGTCCGCCGATACGGTCGAACTGTTCTTTTATAAAGTATTCAACAGCCTTTACGTCGTGGTTTGTAATCTTCTCTATGTCCTTCACTCTTGCAGCATCTGTCTCATTAAAATATCTGTAGATGTTGCGAAGTGATTCTAATTTTTCCTTGTCAATATTCTTGAGCTGAGGAAGAGGAAGTTCACAGAGCATTATAAAATATTCTATTTCCACACGCACTCTGTATCTGATGAGTGCATATTCTGAAAAATACTCAGACAATTGGTCTGTTTTACCACGGTAACGTCCGTCGATAGGTGAAATGGCTGTCAGTATATCCAAATTCATAATTAAACTTGTTATTTAGGCTACAAAATTAATCATTTTAATTCATTCGGCAACAAGTATAGGTAAAAAAGCGAGTAATTTAGATACTGTCGGCGTTTTAATTAGAAAATATCGTGCAATCACAGCTAAAACAGATGTTTTTACGACTTTCAGACATCAGATTATTACAAAGGCAGCATCTTACCAACACACAAAATACTCTTTTACAGAGTATTCGGTAATATGTATTTTCACTAAGATTGTATTAGTTTTTATTTTCATCAATATCTTACAATCGAGGAATATAATAGAAACAGATGTTATTTGAATATAAGACAAGAGAACATATTGCAAATACGTAACTTAAAAGATCTGATACAAAATCATTTTAGAAACAATTTTATATAAAAACACACGAACGATATGGCATATAGAAAATATTTTTTGAGATAAAAAGCAAAGGGCGAATCTTAATAAGACTCGCCCTTTGTTTAATAAATTCTGAAGTTAATTACTTAACGATAACTTTCTTAATCTTACCGTCAGAGTACTTAACGATGTTAACACCTGCTTCAGGCTGGTTGATTCTACGACCGTCGATTGTGTAACGAGCTGTTTCTACAACATTGCTGTCCTCACCTTCGATTTCTTCGATACCAGCTGTACCATCCTTAACTGACATGATAGCTGAGTTTACAACTGTACCTGTCTTTGTGTTGAAAAGAACTACTACGAGGTTCAGTTTATCTCTATCCTGAATCTTCTTAAGCTTGCTGAGATCAAATTCTACAGAGTGTGTGAAAGGAACTTCTGCTGTTACTTCTGCAGGAACAGAACCTGCTACACCAGACTCAATACCTTTAGCTGACATAGCAACTTCACCATATACTACGTCCTTTGCTTTGCTCTTACCATTTACCCAAGGTTCGAACAGAGGTTCTACGTCTTCAAGACCCTGGCCTTTGAAGTTAGCATAGTTGTTTGCCTGTATCCACTTAGAATTTTTCATACCATCGTGTGTAAGTACATAACCGATAGCATAGTCTGAAGCATCACCTGAATAAAGGAAGTTTACTTCTGCAGTAGCTGTCAGAATATCACCATCAAGGAATGGCTTAGAGAATATTTCTGCAACAGGAACTGTAGCCATTAACTTATCAATGTCGTTCTTAACACCAAATTCTGTATTGTCAGAACCATAATAAGGATCACCGTTGTAAATTCTATCAGCTGCAGCCATTGGGAAACCAGTTGCAAAGACCTTGATAACCTTAGCATATTCGTTACAAGCGAGAGCATCACCACTATGAGCAGCTACTATGACAACCTTATCGCCATAAACCTGCTTAATCTTCTCGATGGCAACCATACCTCTCGGACACCATCCGCACCACATACCTGTGAATTCCTCATAGAATACTCTGTGCTGAGCAATTCTTGATAAAAGCATCATCTGACCCTTACCAACAGATTCCTTAGAAACAGGCTGACCGTTTATCTTTGTAACCTTTACTGTGTAGTCGTAAGTTCCCATTGTTTCAGGAGTAGCAACTTTTGCTGTGAAAGTATACTTTGTACCGATACCCATAACAGGAGCTTTGGGCTTAGACTCTACTTCTGTCTTAATTCCGTTCACGTCAACTTCTACTGTAACGCTTTCAAAACCCTTAAGACCTGCGTTTTCAACAACGATGGGGAGATCGAAACTACCCTTTGAACCGATAATACTTCCAAGATCTTTAGCAACATTTACTGCATAATCATCGAATGTACCGCTTATAAGAGCCTGCATTGCAAGAACACCAAAACCCTGTCCATTGTAGTCTGCCCATGCTTCAGCCTGAGAACCTAACTTGAAACACATCAGCATAGCATCCTTTCTATCCTTACCCGGCTGGATCAATACAGGGAATTTCTCAGCATTAGTGCTACCACCTGTTACGTCGAAGTAATAACCGATGTATACGGGCTTAGAAGGATCTACAACATAAGGAGTGTCGAATCTTACTTCGTTGAAAGGATCTTTTTCGTTCTGAAGACCTGTGATTTCTTTAACTTCCTGATAAGTTACGTTGGCTTCTTCTGCTGAATTAGGAAGTTCTGTTGCGATGAACACCTTAACGTTTGCAATATGCTTTGAATCGGGGAAAGAGAACTTTATTCCTTTAATTGTCTTTCCCTGAACAATATCATAACCTGCCGGATACTTGATTGCACAACCATATGTAACACCATTAGTTTGCTGTACACCAACCATTGCAGTCTTCTCATTTACAACACCATCCCAGTAACCTGTCCAGAGTTCATCTGCGGCCAGATCAATCTTAGATGTTATAACATTCTTTCCTGCGAACTTAGGCATTATCTTGCCTAAATTTGCTTTCTGAAAATCCTGAGCACTTACATTCATACCGAATACAAACAGCATAACTGTAAGAGCAGATAGTAATTTTTTAAACATAAGCATTAATTATTTTTAGGTTAAACATTGACAATTCAATTTGTCTACACTGCAAATCTACAAATAATTATAATATAAAGCATAAAAAATCTATAAAAAAACGACATTACACAATAAAATTCATTCATTTAGTATCTTTTTATTACAACTCTGAAGATATTAGCTGGCACAAATTCTATTTATAATGAAATAAAAAGGAAGTTAAAGATAAAATAACATACCGCGGCAACGCATATACACGAGACAAAAATAAAAAAGGCGGACTGATGTCCGCCTTATAAATCCATAATATTATTAATTACTTAACAATAACTTTCTTAACTGTTCCGTCTGAGTACTCAACGATGTTAATACCTGACTCAGGATTATTAATTCTACGACCATCGATTGTATAACGAGCTGTTTCTACAACATTGAGACCTTCTCCTTCGACTTCTTCAACTCCAGCCGTACCCTTTTTAACAGACATGATATCTGAATTAACAACAGCACCTGTCTTTGTGTTGAAGAGGAGCACAACGAGATTCAGACTGTCTCTATTCTGAATAATATTGTAGTCGTTGAGATTAAATTCTACAGAGTGAGTAACAGGGACGTCTTCAGTTACCTCAGCAGGAACAGATCCTGCGATACCAGATTCGATACCCTTTGCTGCAATTGCAACTTCACCAAAGACTACACCTTTAACTTTGTCACCAGCTTTTACCCACGGGTCGAACAGAGGATCTTGTGTCGACCAGAAATCAGTAGCCGATAAATAGTTTTCCTGTACCCATGCATCATCCTGCATACCGTCGTGTGTAAGAACATAAGCAAGAGCATAGTCTGAAGCATCACCTGTATAGAGGAATTTTACTTCTGCATTAGCTGTCAGGACATCTCCATCAAGGATTGGCTTAGAAATGACTTCTGCTACTGAAACGTTTTTCAACAACTTATCAATGTCTTTCTGTATACCAAAATTAGAGTGATCTGTTCCGAAGTATGAACTGATAGACATCTGTTCTCTATCTAAATTAACAGCGGGATAGTTTTGTACCTTACTGGTAATTGCAGAATAGTCTTTGCAGTTGAGGGCATCACCACTGTGTGCAGCTACTATGACAACCTTGTCACCGTAAACCTGCTTAATCTTTTCAATGGCAACCATACCCTGAGGACAATATCCGCACCACATTCCAGTAATTTCTTCGTAGAATACTTTATGCTCTGCAGTTCTTGATAAGATAATCATCTTACCTTTACCTATTATATCATTTGTTACTGCTGCGCCATTAATCTTTGTAACTCTAACAGTATATTCGTGAGAAGCAGCAGAAGAAGGTATATTTACATTAACAGAGAAGTCAAAAGGTTTACCAGCACCTATCATTGATTTGGGAGCATTTACTTCTGCCACTGTCTTAACACCACCCACATTAATTTCCAATTCAAGACTTGAAAGGCCGTTGCTGCCTGTATTTTCAATCTTCAGAGGAAGTTCGAAACTTTCAGAAGTACCTATTACCGTACCAAGATCTACAGCAATAGTAACATCATTACTACCTGTCGCATCGCTAACAAGCATTCTGTTATCTTTTACTTCACCTTTCTCGTTGTCTTCACATAATTCATTATCAGTCAAGCCAACACCAGATGTCACGACATCTTTTTCTGCAAACTCTGACATCATCAGAGATGCATTCTTTAAATCCTGAGCACTTACGTTCATGCCAAATATAAAAAGCATTACTGTAAGAGCAGAGAGTATTTTCTTAAACATAAATATTAGTTATTTTTTATTACTGATGCAAAACTACAAATAATTATATAACAAACGAACAGATTATATAAAAAAGTGATAAAAACAGAATGCTGATATCTTAATACAATAAGACTAAGACATAACAAAACAGTTTATTTCAATAGTATAATCCTCGTAGAAATTAAGAGGATATTAAAAATGCCATAGATGATAATACTATATAAAAACAAAAAAGGCGGACAAATTTGTCCGCCTTAAATATTACGTAATTATTAATTACTTAACGATAACCTTCTTGATTGTACCGTCAGAGTACTTAACAATGTTAATACCTGCTTCAGGCTGGTTGATTCTACGGCCGTCGATTGTGTAACGAGCTGTTTCTACAACATTGCTGTCTTCACCTTCGATTTCTTCGATACCTGCTGTACCATCCTTAACTGACATGATAGCTGAGTTTACGATAGCACCTGTCTTTGTGTTGAAGAGAACTACGATAAGGTTCAGTTTATCTCTATCCTGGATCTTCTTGTACTTTTTGAGGTCAAATTCTACAGAGTGAGAAACAGGAGTTTCTGCTGTTACTGAAGCGGGGATAGAACCTGCTACACCAGCTTCCATTCCTTTGGCACCTATAACAACTTCACCAAATACTACGCCCTTAACTTTCTTGTCTGCCTTTACCCAAGGTTCGAACAATGGATCAACGCTTATCCAGCTAGCGTCTCCTGACATATAGTTAGACTGTGACCATCTCTCATTCTGCATACCATCGTGTGTAAGTACATAACCGATAGCATAGTCAGAAGCATCACCTGTGAAGAGGAAGTTTACATCTGCATTAGCTGTCAGAATATCACCATCAAGGAAAGGCTTAGAGAATACTTCTGCAACAGGAATTTGAGCCATCAGCTCTTCAATGTCGTTCTTAACACCGAATTTTGTATTGTTTGATCCGTTGTAGGGGTCACCTGCCATAGTTCTGTCAAGACATGCCATGGGGAAACTACCACCGGAAATATCATTGATGATCTTATTATATTCGCTGCATGAAAGAGCATCGCCACTGTGAGCAGCTGCTACGATAACTTTATCACCGAAAATATTCTTAATCTTCTCAATGGCAACCATACCTCTCGGACAGAATCCGCACCACATACCTGTGAATTCCTCATAGAATACTCTGTGCTGAGCAACTCTTGATAAAAGCATCATCTGACCCTTACCAACAGATTCCTTAGAAAGAGGCTGACCGTTTACCTTTGTAATCTTTACTGTGTAGTCGTAAGTACCAATTGTTGCGGGAGTAGCAATCTTTGCTATGAAAGCATATTTTGTACCGATACCCTTTATAGGAGCTGCGGGCTTAGACTCTACTTCTGTCTTAATTCCGTTTACGTCAACTTCTACTGTAACGCTTTCAATACCCTTTGAACCTACATTTTCAACAACGATGGGGAGATCGAAGCTATCTTTTACACCGATAACTTTACCGAGATCTTCTGCAATAGCTGCTGCATTATCCTCGAATGTACCTTTTACAAGGATCTGCATTGCATAAACGCCGAAACCCTGTCCGTAAAGGTCTATCCATTCCTGAGTATTTGTGCCTGCCTGAACACGCATCAGCATGGCATCTTTCATATCCTTACCTTTCTGAATAAGCAGAGGGAACTTCTCTGCACTACCGCCACCACCTGTTACATCGAAGAAATAGCCAATATAAACAGGCTTAGAAGAATCTACGACATAAGGATTTGCAAATCTTACTTCATTGAAAGGATCTTCCTGATTCTCAAGACATGTAACATTTTTTACATCCATATATGTAATGTTTGCTTCTTCAGCAGTATTAGGAAGTTCTGTTGCGATGAACACCTTAACATTATCGATGTTTCTTGAATCAGGGAAAGAGAACTTTATTCCTTCAATTGTCTTTCCTGAAATAAGACCTTGACCTTCAGGATACTTGATAGCACAGCCGTATGTAGCAGGAATAGCCTGCACACCTACAAGTGCAGTCTCATCGTTCACGACACCGTCCCAATAGCCAATCCAAGCTTCATCTGCAGCAAGGTCGTCTATCTTAGATGTTACCACGTTATTTCCTGCGAACTTAGGCATTACCTTACCCAAATTTGCTTTCTGTAAATTCTGAGCACTCACGTTCATGCCGAATACAAACAGCATAACTGTAAGAGCAGAGAGTAATTTCTTAAACATAAGCATTGATTATTTTTATAAAGTTAAACATTAATCGTAGAATTTTTATGGCTGCAAAGCTACAAATAAATATATTATAAACACACAGATTATACGAAAAAAAATAACCCATTATCATAAAATTCAGGGTTTTACTAACTTTTAACTTAACAAGACCATACGGAATAACATATTTGTTTATATGCCCTGATGTTTTTACATTTCATTGTGTTCTCATTGTAATGTACATTTCACTTATACATATAAACGCAATACAAGAAGATTATAAAAATTCGTTTTTACTGTGTTGTTTCTGCATTATTATGTTATTTACCAGAAATTCCAGCAACAATATGCACTTATACATTAAGTAATACAAAACATACTTTTCTATGTTTAGAACATACTACAATAATGCCTAAGAAGACCGGAAACAAAAAAGGCGGACAAAACTGCCCGCCTTAGAAATTTACATTATTATTAATTACTTAACGATAACTTTCTTAATCTTACCGTCAGAGTACTTAACGATATTGATACCCTTTTCAGGAGCATTGATTCTACGACCGTCGATTGTGTAACGAGCTGTTTCTACAACATTGATGTCTTCACCTTCGATTTCTTCGATACCAGATGCACCATCCTTAACTGACATGATGGCTGAATTTTCAACAACACCTGTCTTTGTATTGAAGAGAACTACTACGAGGTTCAGGTTATCTCTGTTCTGAATCTTCTTGTAGTCTTTGAGGTTCAATTCTACAGAGTGAGAAACAGGAACGTCTTCTGTTACTTCTGCGGGGATAGAACCAGCAATACCTGATTCGATACCTTCAGCTGCAATTGCAACTTCGCCAAATACTACACCCTTAACTTTCTTTTCTGCATTTACCCAAGGTTCGAACAGAGGATCTCTCTCCAACCACTCTACTTTGTCATACAGGAAGTTTGTCTGAGTCCATTTGTCGTTCTTCATACCATCTTCTGTAAGAACATAACCGAGAGCATAGTCAGATGCATCACCAGAATAGAGGAAGTGAACTTCAGCACCTGCAGTCAGGATATCACCATCAAGACTTGGCTTAGATTTGATTTCTGCAACAGGAACTTTAGCAAGGAACTTATCAATATCGTTCTTAATACCGAAATTAGAACCGTCTGTACCGAAATAAGGACTTATACCCTTATATACTCTGTCTACATGAGCTGTCGGGAAACCGGGGATCTGCTTGATTATAGCAGAATAGTCTCTACAAGAAAGAGGATCCTTATCGTGTGCTGCTACAACGACAACCTTATCATCACCATAAAGATTTTTGATCTTTTCAATGGCTACAATACCCTGAGGACAGCCACCACACCACATACCTGTGAATTCCTCGAAGAATACAGTGTGCTGTACAAGTCTTGAGATAATGAATATCTGACCCTTACCTACAGATTCCTTTGCAGGAGCCTTACCGTTAATCTTTGTAAGTTTTACAGTAAAATCATAGCTACCTGTTGCTTCAGGAGAATTAACCTTTGCATTGAAAGCAAACTTCTCACCAATACCGATTATAGGAGTTTCGGGCTTAGCCTCAACTTCTGTCTTAACGCCGTTGATGTCAACTTCTACAGCAACGCTTTCGATACCCTTAGAACCTGCGTTTTCAATAACGATGGGGAGTTCTGTTGTACCCTTAGAACCTGTAATTGTTCCGAGGTCGGGAACAACTGTAGCTGCATTTTCTTCGAATGCGCCCTTCATAAGAACCTGCAAAGCAAGGAGACCGAACTTGTTAGGAGCATAGTCTACCCAAGACTTAGCATTTGCACCAGCATCGAAGCACATAAGCATTGTATTTTCTATACCATCAGATCCATAAACTACGATAGGGAAACTTTCTGCATCTGTGGGAGCTGCTACTACGTCGAAGAAATAACCGATATAAACAGGCTTTGTAGGATCTACCTTGTAAGGCTTGTCCAATCTTACTTCGTTGAAAGGATCGTTTTCATTCTTAAGACTTGTAAGTTCTTTTACTTCCTGCCATGTAACGTTTGATTCTTCTGCTTTATTAGGAAGTTCTGTTGCAACGAAAATCTTAACGTTTTCGATATGCTTAGAATCCATGAAAGTGAACTTAACGCCTGTAATTGTGTTTCCATTTGTAACATCAGAGCCTGCGGGATACTTTATAGCACATCCATAAGTAATAGGTATACCTGCTATACCACCCATCTGACCGAGCTTTTCATCAACAGTTCCATCCCAGTAACCTGCCCAGAATTCGTCTCCGGCCATGTCAATCTTAGATGTTACGACATTCTTTCCAGCAAATCTAGGCATCTGCTTGCCTAAATCTAATTTCTGAAGTTCTTGTGCACTTACGTTCATGCCAAACACACACAGCATGACTGTAAGAACAGATAGTAATTTTTTAAACATAAGTATTAGTTATTTAAAGTTAAACATTGATAATTCTATCATCATCGCTGCAAAGCTACAAATAATTATATTATAAACGCACAAATAGCACGAAAAAAGTAATAAAAAACCATCTTTTTAGGTATTTTACTAACTTTTCATTCAAAAGTCGTGTTATACGACATCACATTTTTCAGAAATCACGTAATAATTTTTCATTTTTGAGAGGTACGGGCATCTGTTTTACATCAATTACAGACTCTTTTTCCCGTTTCTTTGTGAATTTCTGTAAACTCATTGCACTTGTCTGCATATTTATTTAAATACCTCCTACTCTGTTTCTGCCGTATTACGAAAAGCACTTTAACCGAATATATATGTAAGAAAAAAGAAACACAGCTACAGTTACAATTATATGATACATATATAATAAAAGGGCAACCGAGATGTATATGTGTAAATAATTGTATCAAATTCACAAAATATTTTCTTTTCACTGACGTTATTGTGTTACGAGGCTAAATAAAAAAATTTTATGAGATTTATTAAGAAGTTGTTCGACTGGTATTTCACGAAGAAGACACTTCCTTATTGGAGCATTCTCCTTCTTGACTGTATAATACTGTACCTGTCGTACCTTTTTGTATACATTCAGTTTTACGGTATAGAGAGCGCCGTGGAAGAATTTCAGAAACTTTCTTTCACGATATGCGTATACATGATTTTTTATATCATCGGTTTCCGGATATTCAAGACTTATTCGGGAATACTTCGATTCTCTTCGTTCGTCGATCTTGAGCACGTGGGTTACGCCATGATGTTAGGCGGTATGCTGTCTTTCTTCCTGCGCAATCCTGAGGCAACGCAAGAATATATGGTAGACATTCGCGGTGCTGCCATCGGAATAGCTTCTATTCTTGCAACATTCCTCGTATGGGGCTTACGTATGTTTGTGAAAATCATGTACGAGGTGGTGTTCGAGAGTATGGGAGCAAAGAAAACTTTCATCTATGGAGTTAAGAACAGCGGCGTGGGTCTTGCCAAGGACATACGCAACGAGAAGCCTATGCGTTTCAAACTGCGCGGATTCGTTACCGACGACGTAAAATATAAGAATTATTTCATGATGGGCGTAAATGTGTACATGAACGACAAGAATCTCATGAAGCACATCTACCAGGAGGAAGTTTCTGCCTTCCTGGTTTCTTCTCCCAAGATTAATGATTTCCGCAATAACTATAAGTTACAGGAGAATCTTATTGAGGCAGGAATAAAGATTTATCTTCTGGAACAGGCTAAAGAATGGAACGGCGAAGACAAGAAAGCAGTACTGAAGGAGGTTGATATTGAGGACCTGCTGCCACGTGAACAGATAAACATCGACATGAAGCGCGTAGGCGAACAGCTTACGGGAAAAAGCATACTCATCACCGGTGCCGCTGGAAGTATCGGCAGCGAGATTGTTCGTCAGGTGGCTGACTTCAATCCTTCAAGACTTATTCTTGTCGACCAGGCTGAAACTCCGATGCACGACATCCGTCTGATGATGGCTAACCAGTGGCCGGACGTCAAGGCTGAGACTATCGTTACTTCTATATGTAATAAGGAGCACATGGAAAATATATTTGCCAATGGTCGTCCGGATTATGTGTTCCATGCAGCAGCTTACAAGCATGTGCCTATGATGGAGGATAATCCTGCACAGGCTGTTCAGAACAATGTATATGGTACGCGCGTGATAGCTGACCTTGCCGTAAAGTATGGAACTAAGAAGTTCGTGATGATTTCTACCGACAAGGCAGTGAATCCTACCAACGTGATGGGATGCTCTAAGCGTATCTGTGAAATCTATGTGCAGAGTCTTGACCGTGCAATAAAAGACGGACGGGTTAAGGGTGTCACTCAGTTCGTCACTACTCGTTTTGGAAATGTATTAGGTTCAAGCGGCTCGGTAATTCCTCTCTTCCGCGAACAGATAAAGAACGGCGGACCGCTTACCGTGACTCATCCTGACATTATACGTTATTTCATGCTTATTCCTGAGGCTTGTAAACTTGTTCTCGAAGCGGGAACGACTGGCAATGGTGGCGAGATTTTCATCTTCGACATGGGACAGCCCGTAAAGATTGCCGACCTCGCAAAACGTATGATTAAACTGAGCGGCGTGGAAAACATAGAGATAAAATATACAGGACTGCGTGATGGCGAGAAGCTCTATGAGGAGATGCTTAATGATGCTGAACGTACCATACCGACTCATCATCCTAAGATTAAGGTGGCTCTGGTACGTGAGTATGATTACGAGGAGGCAAAGGCTCAGGAGAAGCGTCTTTACGAGGCAAGCTTTAAGTTTGACGATATGGAGACTGTGCGCATAATGAAGGAGATTGTTCCTGAATTTAAGAGCAAGCACTCTAAATACGAAATTCTTGATGTCAAGAATTAGGATTGCCAGTTTCTTAGGAATTAGCACTCACGTGTGTTTACAAAGCTTTAATACTTTGTGTATCTGCTTTCTGACTAACGTATAAGCACATTTAATTATATTCTTTCTGGGTTTAATCGTATTTTATCCAGCGCAAGAATACATTATATAAGGTACAAAAAACAAGCACCGGAAACGTATATATCGTTCCGGTGCTTGTTTTTATTTATTATACTAAAATACTATTTCAGAGGATTCCATCCCTGAGCGGTAAGTTCGAACTCGTTGTTATCTCGCGTTACGAGCATACGTCCGAAGTTCTCCTTTGTTATATGACCGATGAGATGAACACCGTCCATGTCCTTAATCTTTTCGTGATCACCGATGGGAACGGTAAACAGAAGTTCATAATCCTCACCTCCGTTAAGAGCACATGTAGTAACGTTCATGTTAAACTCCTCAGCCATTACAGCTGTCTGATAATCTATAGGAATATTCTTCTCATAAATACGGCAGCCGCAGTTGCTCTGAGTACAGATATGCAGAATCTCGCTGCTCAGTCCGTCACTGATGTCCATCATTGCAGTAGGACGCACACCGGCATCACGCAGACGCTGTATGATGTCACCGCGTGCCTCAGGCTTAAGCTGACGTTCCAGAAGATACTCCTTACCAGCAAAGTCGGGAGTGAAGTTAGCAAGGACCTTAAGAGCCTGCTGATCGTTCTTCTTACGTGCTTCCTCAAGCTGCTGATAATAGACTGTCTTCTCACGCTCTAAAAGTTGCAGACCCATATATGCTGCGCCAAGGTCACCCGATACGCAGATAAGGTCGGTATCTTTTGCTCCGTTACGATAAACTATATCTTCTTTTCTTGCCTCTCCGATACATGTTATGCTTATTGCCAGTCCTGTGTACGATGAAGTGGTATCGCCACCCACGATGTCTACGCCCCATTTATCACATGCAAGACGAAGACCGCTGTAGAACTGATCCATGTCCTCAACCTTAAAACGCTTGCTGAGAGCTATGTTCACAATCATCTGGCGCGGAGTGCCGTTCATGGCAAACACATCGCTGATATTAACCATGGCCGACTTATATCCTAAATGTTCGAGATCGATGTATGTAAGGTCGAAATGAACACCTTCCATGAGCATATCGCTCGTTACAAGAGTCTCTGTATCGGGATAACTAAGAACGGCGCAGTCATCTCCCACGCCGTACTTTGTTGATTCGTTCTTTATCTTTATATCCTTAGTGAGTCGCTTTATGAGGCCGAACTCACCAAGTTTTGAAATATCTGTCATCTAAAATAATTATGCTCTGTTAATCATTTCTCTCATAATCTCTGTCATCAGAGGCTGTGCCTTGTTAGCTGCTATCTGAACTTCCTCGTGACTTACCTCAACGGGAGCGTCTTCGAAACCGAGGTCTGTGATGATTGAGATACCGAATGTACGAATGCCACAGTGATGTGCCACGATTACTTCGGGAACTGTACTCATACCTACTGCATCACCACCGATACGGTTGTAAAATCCGTACTCCGCAGGTGTTTCGAATGTAGGACCCTGAACACCTACGTACACGCCATGTACTACGCGGATTCCCTTTTCCTTTGCGATGCTGTCAGCCTCTGCAATGAGTTCCTTGCTGTAAGTCTCGTGCATATCCGGGAAACGGGGACCTGTCGGGAAGTTCTTTCCGCGAAGAGGATGTTCGGGGAACATATTGATATGGTCGGTGATAATCATAAGGTCACCAATCTTGAAATCCTTGTTCATACCGCCCGAAGCGTTAGAAACGAACAGAGTCTTGATGCCGAGTTCGTACATTACACGGATGGGGAATGTAACTTCCTTCATGCTGTATCCCTCATAGTAGTGGAAACGGCCTTCCATTGCCATGATGTCCTTGTTGCCGAGCTTACCGAAGATGAGTTTTCCGGCATGGCCCTCAACTGTTGATACAGGGAAGTTAGGAATATCCTTATATGAAAATTCGTATGAGTCTGTTATTTCAGAAGCTAATTGTCCGAGGCCCGTTCCCAGAATTATTGCTGTTTCTGGTTTCGTGCTCATTCTTGCTTTTAACCAAGATGCTGTTTCTTGAATTTTTTCGTACATAGTCTATTATTTTATCATTAAATATTTCTTCTTTGTCTAAAAGGAACTTCATCCTTATAGGCAGTGTGTAGATGTTATGTCTTACTTCTTCTGACAAACCGCTCATTCCTAAGAGCCTGGCCTCATCTTTTTCTGTTGTTATTATAAGCTTGGGGGACGGCATCTTTGCGAATGTCTCGTTAATCTGCTGTATATCGCCTTCCGTAAAATTGTGATGGTCGGAATAAGACATCGTCTTTATCTTGTCGGTATACTGTTTCAGATCTACAATCATCTGTTTAGGAGAAGCTATGCCTGTAAGAAGAAGTATGTTTTCGTTCTTCTTTATAGAATTCATGCTGCGCTTATCTCCGCAGTATATCGGATTGAGGTCGCCATAATTAAGTGTCGTGAAGAACAACTGCTGATACGGAAACAGGTCCATAGCCTTTACAAGGACTCTGTATTCCATAGGCTTAAGATCCTCCGGACACTTGGTCACTATCACGATGTCTGCTCTTTCCTTTCCGCTTATAGGTTCGCGCAAGCGACCTGCCGGAAGCAGTTTGTCATGTATTATAAGTCGGTGATAATCAACCAAGAGTATATTAATTCCCGGTTTTACGTAACGATGCTGGTAAGCATCATCGAGAAGAATAACGTCCACATCCTTTGTCTCCGTATTGGTTGTGAGATTATCTATTCCTCTGCATCTGTTCTTATCAACGGCTACGAATATGTCGGGGAACTTATGCTGTATCTGGAAAGGTTCGTCGCCAATCTCCTCTACCTTAGAATCTTTGTCTGCAAGTACATATCCGCTGCTCTTACGCTTATATCCGCGACTAAGCACAGCCACCTTAAGGTCCTTATGCAGAAGATTTACAAGATATTCTATGTGGGGAGTCTTTCCCGTACCGCCTACCGTGATGTTACCAACGGATATTACGGGGATGTCAAAACTGCGACTTTTAAGGATGCCGGTGTCAAACAAATGATTACGGAAACGCACGCCGAGACCGTAAAGCCAGCTCAGCGGCATCATCCATTCGTTTATCTTTATGAAATCTCCCTCCATCCGGTGGTGTTATTTTACGTTTATGCTATACGGAATACGTGCCTGTATTGCATTCTGCATGTTCATGGTCTTGAGAAGACGAAGCGGCTCGTAATATTCTCCTGCAAAACTGCGGAGCTGATTGTTTATATAGCTGTTGTCACCAACACCTTCGGTAAGAGTTTCCATCCATGTCTTACGTGCAGGATAGTTACGTGTGCGGAACTCACCTATCTTAGCAAGTGCTGCTGCTTCTTTTACTGCATCACCCAGAGTTCCGAGTTTGTCCACAAGACCAATCTTTACTGCATCCTGACCGAGCCATACATGACCCTGTGCTATCTTCTCTACTTCTTCAACCGACATCTTACGTCCGTCGGCAACGCGCTGGCGGAAGAGTTTGTAACCTCTGTCGATATATGTGTTGAGATAGCTCATTTCTTCTTCATTGAACGGACGTGCGAGCGTTGCGCCGAATGTTCCGTTACGGTTAGTCTTAACCTCATCAAACTTAACGCCTAACTTCTCTGTAAGCAGTCCGCTGAAGTCGGGGAACATACCGAAGATACCGATACTTCCGGTAAGTGTCGTAGGTTCTGCGATAATCTTATCGGCGATGCAGCTCATGTAATAACCGCCAGACGCTGCCATTCCGCCCATTGAAACTACAACAGGTTTCTTTTCCTTAAGTTTCTTAATAGAATACCATATCTGTTCTGATGCATACGCGCTGCCACCGCCAGAATTAATTCTGAGCACAACGGCCTTTACGTCATCATCGTTTTCCAATCTTTCAAGGTCCTTGCAAACCTGACGTCCGTTGATTACTTCAGATGCCGACTGCATTCCCGTAACATCATCTACGATGTCACCACAGGCATAATACACAGCAATCTCCTCACCAGGACGGCGTTCAGCCTTGACGAGAGTCATTTCTTCGGCTGTTATCTGACTGATATCATCGTCTGCTTCAAGACCAAGCTGCTTTCTAACAACAGGTTTCATGTCACGTGCATAAACGATGCTGTCCACGAGATTCATCTTTATGTAATTCTCAGGAGCATCGAACATTACAATACGGTCGGCATAAGAATCAAGACTGTCGACACTTACCTTACGGCTGTCGGCAACATCTTTCTTAACATTATCCCATATACCCGTAATGAAAGCTGTAATCTGTTCGCGGTTGGCATCACTCATTTCGTCGGCAGTGAATGTTTCGGGGGCACTCTTGTAAGCACCTACCTTGGCAAGCTGCATCTTAACGCCAAACTTAGCCATGAGGTCCTTGTAGAATACCGGTGTAGAAGCCATACCCTTCCATTCAATATGTCCTTCGGGATTAAGATAAAGTTTATCTGCAACGGATGCAAGGTAATAAGCACCCTGTGTGTAAGTGTCGCCGTATGCAATTATCCACTTGCCGCTCTTCTTAAAATCTAAGAGAGCCTTACGCATTTCCTGAAGAGATGCATAAGAATCGGGAGCAAACATTCCGGCTTCGATATAAATACCTTTGATGTTTTCGTTATCACGTGCTTTTTCTATAGACTTGATATAATCTTCAAGTCCGAGCACCTTCTCATCGAGTCCGTTCATGAAAGGAATAGTCATGTCCTGAGTTCTTTCATTCATAACTCCGTTAAGGTTAATAACCATGACCGAGTTCTTGTCAACCTCGACCTCTTCTTCTGTGCTCATGGCAGAAAGAGCACCCGCAACCATCATTATACCTGCAAAGATAGTAAGCAGGGTAACAATAATCATTCCGACAATGGTCGCCAGAGTGTACTTTATAAATTCTTTCATAGAATGTGATATTTATATCTTTATAATAAAATGTTTACTTGCAAATATAACACAAAATGTATTATCAGCAAAATAAATGTATGAAAAATAAGCACACAGCCCCATTGTCGGAATGCTGCAGTTGTATATATTTTTTATATAAACAGGCTTCCTATCTGATATACAAGGGCTGATACCACCCAGGCTATACCCGTTGTGTATACTATCACGAAGGATGCCCACTTCCAGCTTCCTGTCTCACCCTTGACGGCTGATATTGCTGCCACGCAGGGGAAATAAAGAAGGATGAACAGCAAGAAGCATATTGCAACGAGCGGTGTTATGCCGTCGGCTTCCATCTTACTGCGCAGTATCTTACTGCTCTCATCGGTCATGTTCTCGCCATCTAACTGTACATTCTTATCAGAATAGAGTACTCCGATCGTAGATGCTACAATTTCCTTTGCTCCTGCACCCGACAGGATAGCAACGTCAAGTTTCCAGTTGAATCCCTGAGGACGGAAGATGGGTTCTACGAACTTACCGAAACGTCCGATGAAACTCTGTTCCTGCTGCTCGATGTTCATTACTGCGATACTGTCACGGAGATTCTGTTCCTGCATGAGGAGAGCCTCGTCTTCGGTCTGACTTTCAGCTATCTGCTGTTCTACCGATGCGAGCTGTATCTCAACATCTTCGAGCTTCTGCATGTGAGGATAGTAGCCTAATGCCCATACTATGATACTTGCAACGAGGATGACACCTCCGATTTTCTTAAGATACTGCTTTGCCTTTTCCCATGTATGACGTATGATAGCCTTTCTTGTCGGGAAACGGTAAGGAGGAAGTTCCATAACGAACGGTGTGTCTTCACCCTTTATCAGCCATTTGCTGAATATCTTACTTACTATGAGTGCCATTACTATACCGATGACATAGAGCATTATCATTATCGGCGTGCGGTATTCGGGTGCGAAGAATGCTCCCGTGATAAGCACGTAGATAGGTATTCGTGCAGAACAGCTTATCAGAGGTATTACGAGTACCGTGATAAGTCGGCTGCGACGACTCTCAATGGTTCTTGTTGCCACGATGGCGGGAACATTACATCCGAAGCCCATGAACATAGGGATGAACGACTTTCCGTGAAGTCCTATCTTATGCATCAGTTTGTCCACGATGAATGCCGCACGTGCCATGTATCCTGTATCTTCCATGATAGACACCAGACAGTAGAGAATAAGAATCTGCGGAAGGAACACGACTACTGCGCCCACACCTCCGAGGATACCGTCTACGATCATGTGCTTCAATGGTCCTTCGGTCATCATTCCGCTTACGAAGTCAGAGAGCATTCCCATTCCTGCATTAACCCAGTCGGTAGGATACTGTCCCCACGAGAAGGTAATGTCGAAGGTGAGGTAAAGTACAAGGAAGAATATAGGGAATCCGAGATACTTGTTAGTGATAAACTTATCTATCATCTCCGTGACATAGAAAGTACTATTTTCCTTTCCTTCCTTAAATTCAGCCTCATGCAGAGCACCGTTGATGAATCCGTATTTGGCATTCATTATGGCAGTCTCGCTGTCCTCCGTCGTATTTTCCTTAATCGACAGGGCAGCCTCATCACGAGCCTTGAGGATTTCTGCTGCATTGCCAAGGTCTGAGATGCTCTTCTCCACATCCTTGTCCATCTCAAGCAATTTGATTGCAAGATAACGTGTAGAGTATTTTGTGCGTATCTCAGCGTCTTCTTTCAGTCCCTGCTGGACTTTAGTTATGGCGTCCTCTATATGACGGCCGTGGTTTATATGAATGTGACGGTAAACACGCTCGTTAGGTTTAGAGCCATGAGCATAATCCTCCTCATGCTGTTCCGCCTTATCGTCTGAACCAACATATTTCTTATGCCATTCCTGCAAATCCTTTGCTACTTCGGGATTTATGTTTCCGTCCTCGTCGAGGAAGTCCACACCTTCGTAAAGATTAATTATTATGTGGAAAAGCATTTCCATTCCCTCACCGGTCTTGAAGACGGTAGGAATCATAGGCACGCCGAAGAGCTTGCCAAGCGTATGATAATTCAGAGAGTCACCTCTTTCCTTAAACTCATCGTACATATTGAGTGCACACACCATGCGCACGTTCATGTCTACAAGCTGTGTAGTGAGGTAGAGGTTACGTTCGATGTTAGATACATCGACGACATTGATTACTATATCCGGATTGTTTTCTGTAAGATACTTACGTACATACATTTCCTCAGGACTGTATGCTGTAAGCGAATAAGTACCGGGAAGGTCGACTATATTAAATTCATATCCTTCAAATTCGGCCTTACCTTCCTTTGCATCTACCGTCACGCCCGAATAGTTACCTACACGTTCGTGGGCACCCGATGCGAAGTTGAACAAAGAAGTCTTACCGCAGTTAGGGTTACCTACAAGGGCAACATTGATTACTCTGCGCTTAGACATTGCTGCATCCCTGAGTTTAGACTCTGCAAGATTGTTCTTAAGCACATTCTCGCCCGATGCATTATTCTGATTATTAAATGTTTTAGCTTCTTCTTCCGAAACCACCTCTATTAAGTCAGCCTCATCGTGTCTTAGAGAGATTTCGTATCCCATTATCTTATACTTAACAGGGTCCTTCAGAGGGGCATTGAGCAGAACTTCCACAAGTTTGCCTTTGATGAATCCCATTTCAACAATTCTCTTTCTAAATCCTCCGTGTCCTAATACCTTTACGACAATTCCTTTCTCGCCCGTTTTAAGTTCGGATAATTTCATATATTATGTAAGTTTGTTATATTTTTTGGTTATGTATTATTGTATATTTATTGCTTACAAAAGTAATCAATGTTTCACAATATCATACAAGCACCAAACAAGTGAGTATAAAAAATACCTACTTTATAATATCTTTATCGTTTCATCTGTCTGCAAATACCTACTTGTAGGTATCAGCAGGAATCTGTGTATTACCTAATTCCTCAGCTTTCTTGAGCATTTTTTCCGATTCTTCGGTCTTTCCCTGATATTTCAGAGCCAGTCCTAAGATTAGGTAACCGTCGGAATATTCAGGTGCCATCTCTATGCACTTTCTGCCCATAGCCTCGGCTTCCTCATACATCTTCACCTTTAGTTCCAGAGCTCCTGCCTCGGCATAATATGTCACTTCATCGGGTGCAAGCATAATGGCCTTATGTATGTCCGTAAGGGCCTGCTGGAACATTCTTGCCTTCAGTTCTGTCTGCTCACGCAGATAATAGAACTGCGCGTTCATGTTTCCGTCATTGAGTATTTCGTAACGATAATAGTCTGTTACTGCCTTACGATATTCTCCAATTTCTGTATAGATGCTTGCTCTGAGGAACACGTAAGGTGCAGAGATATGATAATTCACAGAGTCGCAGGAATTAACAGCACTGTCGAGCAGTGTTATAATTTCTTCTTTCGGGGCGTCCTGCATTATCTTACATTGGGCAGCTCCGTAGTAGGCATCGGGATATACGTTGCCTTCTTTTATAATGCTCATGTACTTGTCGAATGCACCCGTATAGTCTTTCTTTGCAAAGAGAATCTGTGCCATCAGCTGCATGTACACAGGCTGCTTTTCTCCTTCATAAGCCTTATGTGCAAGGTCGTAAGCCTTCTCGGCTGTCCAATCCTTAAAACTTGCACCTTCTTCCGAACTTACTACGCGGAACATTGTCTTAGCGTAATTAAAATAATATTCGCTCTTCTTGTCTGCCAGGCGGACCGACTCCTTAAGATCTTTATCGGCAGAAGCATAATCCTTCTTCTCAACCATTATGGCAGCGCGTGCCATATATCCGTCGGGCAGTTTGGGATAAGCCTCAAGGAAATCATTAACCGAAGCCTCATGCTGAAGTTTGTCACCGGTATTTCCGGCAAGAATCATAAGCAGCAGGGCTTCTTCTTTCTTTTTAGGAAGTTCCAGAGGAATGTCGCAGCATTTCACTGCGGGGTTGTTCAATGCCAGTCCGTAGGTCTGAAGACTTTTTATATATGCTGCATCAGTGGCATGAACAGCTCCTGATGAAGATTTCTGTATCAGCGCAGCCACCTTGCCGTCATCGGTAATAAGTGCACAGCTGCCTTTTGAATTTTCAGAACTAAGGATGTAATAGGAGTACTTCTCCATGAACGGCTCCACCTTATCTACGCTTGCCTTTACAGGTTCAGAATTACCCGAAGTGTAACCTACCATCCATAAGTCGCCTTCAGCCTTGCCTGTCGAAGGTTCTGCATAAGATGTAGGAGCAGCCACCTTAAACTTTATTACATCGTACAGTTCGTCAGCGCCACAGATACGTATCACGTCGAAACTACGTCCCTCGGTGTCAGTAACCACTACTTTATGTGCTCCCTTGAACACCGACATGGAAGCAACGCCGATGCTGTTTTCAACAAATATGCCGCATCCCGTAGCCAGTATCTTGTTATTCTTGTCATAGGCAGTTATCGAGCATACCGCAGATGCTGCCTTCTTTGCATTTTTCACCGATGCCGATACTGTAATAGTAATCATGAGCATCAGCACTAATGATAAAATTTTTCTCATTTGTCTGTCTTCTTCAATAATTCTTTTGCATTGCTTATGGCGGCATCCGTGATGTTAGAGCCGCTGAGCATCTGTGCTATTTCTTTCACTCTGCTGTCATGGTCAAGAATCGTCATACGACTCTCTGTTCCCTGTGCCGTATCGCACTTATATACCTTATAATGATTTGTTCCGGCTGCGGCAATCTGCGGCAGATGTGTTATACTTATCACCTGTCGGTTGTTATGTCCCATCTCGCTCATTATTCCTGCCATCTTCTCGGCTGTCTGTCCGCTTACGCCTGTGTCTATCTCGTCGAAGATTATGGTAGGCAGTTTTACGGCTCCGCTTATCATTGCCTTGAGCGACAGCATGACACGGGCTATCTCACCGCCAGATGCTACCTTTGATACCGGCATAAGCGGTGTATTCTTGTTGGCGCTGAACATGAACGATGCCTTGTCGGCACCTTTTTCCGTAAGGTCTGATTTTTCGAGTGCCACCTCGAAACGGATGTTAGGCATTCCTAACGGAACAAGCAGTCGCTGCATTTCCTTTTCGACTTTCTTACCGGCTTTCTTTCTCGACTCCGTAAGCACGGCTGCCTTCTTCTCTGCTTCGGCACGGAGGGCATCACGTTTTTTCTCAAGTTCCATGAGTTCCTCGTCGCCGTTGTCTATGTGCGAGAGTTTCTCGTCAATACCTGCAAGAACCTGCATCAGTTCTTCCACCGTGTTCACTCTGAACTTCTGTTCAAGAGAATATATGTTGTCGAGAACGGCATTTACTTCTTCGGTGCGTACCGGATCGTATTCCACGTTACCCACCTTTGCACCGGCATCGCGTGCTATATCCTTCAGTTCTATATGGCATTCGTTAAGACGGCGTGCCATGTCGGTCACTTCGGGATAAACATTACTGATTCTTTCAAGTGCCGAGGCGGCATCTCTTACCATGTCCACAGCCGATGTCTCTCCTTCAAGGAGATTATCACATTCGTAGAGTGCAGTCTTGATGTCTTCGGCATGAGTAAGCATTTCGCTCTCTGCCTCAAGTTCTTCCTGCATACCTTCTCTGAGCGAGGCATCCTGTAGTTCTTTCTGCTGGAATCTGAGGAAGTCTTCGTCGAGTTTGTTTTTCTCTGTTTCTTCCTTCAGTCGTTCCACAGCCTTCACGGCTTCGCGGTACTGCTGATATGTAGTCTGGTACTTGTCATATACGTCCTTGTTGCCTGCAATGATGTCTACCACACTGAGCTGAAAGTCTTCTTTTCCTAATAAAAGGTTCTGATGCTGACTGTGCACATCCACCAACCGTTCGCCTAACTCGCGCATGAGTGAAAGCTGCACGGGTACATCGTTGATGAATCCCCTGCTCTTTCCCGATGCCGTCAGTTCGCGACGTATTATGCAGTCGTCGGCATCATAGTCTATGTCGTTGTCGGTAAAGAACTTCTCCATCCCGTAACGTGAGATGTCGAAATGTGCCTCTATCACGCATTTGTTAGTTCCGGCCTTGATAAATCGTGTCTCAGCCCTCTGTCCTAACAAGAGTCCGATGGCACCTAAGATGATGCTCTTTCCGGCACCGGTCTCGCCCGTAATGACAGAAAAGCCGGGATAGAACTTTATATCCGACTTATCTATGAGAGCGAAATTATTTATGTATAACTGTTTTAGCATCTTCTTATTCCTTTATTTTGTCCCAATAGCGGTTCTGCGAAGGATTGATGTCGAAAAGTATCTCGTACACTTTTTCTTTCTCCTTCTGCGTTCCCTTGCCCTTGTAGATTCCCGACAGTTCTTCGTTCTTGAATTCTGTCCACAGCTGCGGAAGCAGACTCATAGGACGGTCTTCGTGGGCTTTCTTGAGATTCTTCTCCAATGCGTCAGTGACGGCTGTTCTGCCACGGTCCACATTAGTTGCCATCTCGTCGAGTCCCAGACGATGATAATCATACTGCAACTGGCGCATGGGCTTAAGCGACGGATCCATGTAGTCGTTGATTACCGCAAAACGGTTTTTATCATCTTCAAAGGCTTTCCATCCAGGGAACTGGAGGTTCTGTGCGTTGTTCACGAGATTCACGCAGCGCTGGAGTATATCTTCACCGCCCATGGGTGCAAAACTGTCAAGGTCCATGCCTATGATGAGATAGGCATAGTAGCCTAACAGTGCCGTAAGCTGATTGTCTAAGTTTTCTTCGCTGAAGTTTAACTGTTCAAACTGTTCGAACTCAAAATTAAACTGTCTGTCGGTATTGCTGTATAACACTGAGTTATAGGCAGAGTTATACACAGGTCGGTTGGCCTGTATCAGTGCGGTACATTCAAAAATGTTAGTAGACTGGTCGTATTTGTCTATTGTGATATTGAAATTACATACTATGCGCTCGTTCTGCTGAAAACGATACTGCGTCCACTGGCGCTCGTTGACAAACTGTGTCAGAGTCTGCTCGAGGTTTTCGAACACAGACTTGTCGGTGCCCTGCACCTTGTTAGAGTTTATCTTTATCTTTGCAAACAGCTCCTGAGCATCTGCCTGCATTGCAGACATGGCAAGCATCACGAGCATCAAACATTTCAATATCTTTCTCATAATATTTCGGCAAGTCGGTTTATTATATCTTTTGCTACCTCTGTCTTGGGTTTCTTGTCGTACTCGGTGTCAGCGTCTTCGGATATTATGCGTATCTTGTTTTCATCGCTGCCGAAACACGTTCCTTCGTTGCGCATGGAGTTGAGCACTATGAAGTCGAAGTTCTTACGTTTCAGCTTGTCCTTGGCGTTGCTCACCTCGTTGTTTGTCTCAAGGGCAAAACCAACTATACGCTGGTCTTTATTCTTAACCTTTCCCAGAGCAGCCGCGATGTCGGGGTTGGGCAGCAGTCTGATGGTCATTTCTCCCTCGCGCTTTATCTTGTTCTCGGCACACGTCGCGGAACGGAAGTCTGCCACGGCGGCACAGAGTATTGCTGCATCGCTTGTGGCGAATACCGATGATGCTGCCTCGAACATTTCGCAGCAGCTCTCTACGTCGATGCGGCGGATGTCGCTGCTGCATTCTCTGTTTGTCGGACCGGCAACGAGGGTTACCTCGGCACCTCTCCTGCGGCATTCTTCGGCAAGGGCAAAGCCCATCTTTCCGCTCGAATAATTGCCTATGTATCTCACGGGGTCTATCTTTTCGTGTGTCGGACCTGCCGTTATCATTATCTTCTTTCCTTCAAGGTCGCGCGGTGTCTCATCGAAGAATTCTTCCAGAAGACTTACTATCTTCTCCGGCTCTTCCATACGTCCCTTTCCTTCAAGTCCGCTGGCAAGGAATCCGCTTCCTGCGGTGATTATCCTGTTACCGAAACTTTGCAGGCGGCTGACGTTCTCCTGTGTGGAGGGATGTGCATACATGTCGAGGTCCATTGCGGGGGCCACGAACACGGGGGCCTTCATCGAGAGATATGTCGTGATGAGCATATTGTCGGCTATGCCGTGTGCCATCTTTCCCAGTGTACTTGCGGTACACGGTGCTATGAGCATGGCATCAGCCCACAGACCTAAATCCACGTGCGAGTGCCAGCTGCCGTCTCTGCGGTCGAAGAACTCGCTCACCACGGGGCGTCGTGTCAGCGTAGAAAGTGTAAGCGGAGTGATAAACTCCTTGGCGGCAGGTGTCATTACCACCTGCACCTCTGCACCCTGTTTTACGAGGAGTCTTACTATCAGGCACGCCTTATAGGCTGCTATGCTGCCCGTAATACCGAGTACTATCTTCTTCCCTTTAAGCATCGTCGTTATTTGAAGTTTTTACCTTGCAGGTGTATGCGTGTAAGCACGCGTTTCGTGTTGTATGTAAAGTCGCTGCGCTGCATCCAGTCGTAGTACGACGGATCTCTCTGCAACACTTCGAGCACGTCCTGTCCTTTGTATTTTCCGAAGTTGAACACTGTGTGGCGCATAGGTTTGCCGTCATCACCAATTACTGGCTGACCGTCGCGTCCTATTCTGTCCTTCCACACGATACGTCCGGCAAAGTCCACGTTGTCGTTCATCTTCGAGAATTCCGCAAGGGCATCCATATCGTTTTCTATCGTTCTCTCCGGGTCTTCCTGGACACCGGGAGCGTACATGTCAAGCTGTCCCTGAAGCACGCGGTATGTTGCCTCTGTATCTTCGTCGGCACGGTGTGCGGTGAAGTCTTCTTCCATCTTGTGTCCGCAGTAGAACTTATATGCTGCGGCAAGGTTGCGGCGCTCCATAGTGTGATAAATCGACTGTGCGTCGATGAGTCTGCACTTGTTGAAGTCGAAATCCACGTCGGCTCTTTCAAACTCTTCGGCAAGCATGGGGATGTCGAAGCGGTTAGAGTTGAATCCGGCAAAGTCGCATCCCTTGAATTCTTCTGCCAGTTCCTTAGCCTGTTCCTTGAAGGTAGGCTTGTCCTGTACGTCTTCGTTAGAGATGTGTGTCAGTTCCACAACCTCCGGAGGTATAGGCATTCCGGGGTTAACGAATCTGTTTCCGCGCTTTTCCTTTCCGTCGGGAAAAACTTTTATGTATGATATCTGGATTATTCTGTCCTTCACCAGGTCGAGTCCTGTTGTCTCAAGGTCGAACACGATGAGGGGCTTTTTTAAGTTTAATTTCATTGTTCTACGTGATTACTGTTAGTTGTTCAGCATCATCGGCATTACGAGGATGAGCAGGTTCTCTCCTTCGGGGTCGTCGTCGGCAAGGAAAAGTCCGGGGCGGCTGGGATCAGCGAGTTTCAATATTACTTCTTCGCACTCCATGTTGTTGAGAGTGTCCACGAGGGTTGAACCTCTGAAACCGATGTCCATAGGCATTCCTTCGTATGCGCACAGCAGTGATTCTCTTGCACTTACAGAGAAGTCAAGGTCTTCTGCCGATACCACCAGCTGACCTTCCTTAAGGCTCAGGCGGAGAAGCTGACTGCTCTCGCTTGCGAACGGAAGAACACGGCGCAGTGTGCTGAGCAGCACCTTACGGTTGATTGTGAGTTTGCTTTCGTTGTTCTTCGGAATAACAGCCTCGTAGTTGGGATAGTGTCCTTCTATCAGTCGGCATATCAGTTTGTTGTCGTCGAACTCGAACATTGCGCTGCGTCCGTCGGTGTATATCTTAACGTTCTCTTCGTTCTTGCCGAGCATGGCCTTGAGCAGTGCAGACGGCTTGTGGGGAACGATAAATTCTGTTCCTGCCTTGCCTTCAAAGTTGGTTATTCTGTTTCTAACCAGATTATGGCAGTCGGTTGTTACGATTGCCATTGCATCTTCCTTGCACTGGAAGAACACGCCGGTCATCACGGGACGCAGACTTGTTGGCCCGTCGGGTGCTGCGGCAAAGAGTGAGCGTGATATGCAGGTGAGGAGTGTTTCAGAGGGAATAGAATATTCTTCCTTGTTGTCTCCGAGTTCTTTTGTTTCGGGATATTCCTGTCCGTCCTGTGCTGTAAAATTGAATTTACCGTTACTGTATTTCAGCAGTACGCTGTAATTATCCATGTCCACTTCGAACGTAAGCGGCTGGTCGGGAAGTTCTCTCACTGCGTTGGTCAGTGTCTCCATGTTGAGTGCCAGACGGGCATTCTCGTCAGCGTTGTCGAGGGGCATGGTTGTCTTGAGGGTATTCTCCCCGTCAGATGCAGTGATTGTGAGTTGGTTACCGACTATATCGAACAAAACTGAGTCTAATATCGGGAGTCTGTTTTTGCTTAGTATCACTTTCGAGAGCAGGCCTAACTTATTGTTCAGCTGCGAACTTGATAGAGTAAATATCATTTATGCTTAATTTAAAAAGTTATTCTTTGTTTATTTCGACAAAAATACAAAAAATATACGAGACAGTCAAAAATAAGAGTTTAAATTTCGTGAATCGAAGTTTTTTTATTACTTTCGCAGAAAATAAAAAAGAACAAGCACAAAGATATTTTAAATAATCATTTATGGAAATAGAAGGAAAAATCATTGCAGTGCTTCCTGCTCGCAGCGGTGTTTCTCAGCGCACTGGCAATGAATGGAAATCTCAGGAATATGTTATAGAGACTCACGACCAGTACCCCCGCAAGTGCTGTTTCAACGTCTTCGGTTCTGACAAAATCGATGCGATGAACATTCAGGCCGGAGAGGAACTTCGTGTTTCTTTCGACGTGGATGCTCACGAATACAACGGTCGTTGGTTTAATAACATCACAGCATGGAAGGTTGAGCGCATTGACGCTGCTGCCGGTCAGGCTGCCGGTGCTCCTCAGTCTGCACCGATGACTTCAAACCAGGAGCCGTTCGCTGCTCCCGGCGACAGTGCGACAGACGATCTGCCGTTCTAAGTTTTCGTCTTTTCTCAAAACAAAATACGCACGTTCCGCAAATGGGGCGTGCGCTTTTGTTTTTATAAACAGGGACTTTTTTATTAAAGTTCCGTACAGACCGATTTCTTTTTATTCATGCAGGGAAAGTTGATTATCATCACACATGACAAGTCAGATATTTTTTTTGCACAAAAAAATTAAAGGAACTTTCAGCACCAGCACCAACAGAAACTTCTTATTGATATTGATAGTATAGATATATTTGTATTATTATATTTACAAATAATACACATATCTATACTCTTATTCTTACTATATAGTAGGGAAATGCGTATTTCGCTGATTATCTGCATTTTACGGATTTCGCCATTAAACGGGCAATAAATCTTCATCGTTTTGTGATTCGTTGTCCGTCGATTCTTCATCGCTCGTTCGCTCACCGCGGCAGTCAGTTTTCGGGTGTTTTTCTCACCTCTCCGTGGTTAAATCAGGGGGATATTTTCATGATTTAAACGCGTGTTATTTTCAAATATTCCGTATGATATTATCTGTTTCAGGCTATGAAACAGCGGACAGAAACATCAAATTTTCATGTCTTACAGTCAGCAATCAAGGTAAGAAAGCTGATACGATATATCATATAAAAACCTTTATTTATAAATTTTCTCAGACTCAGCATCACGTTTTCGTTTGCATTTTTACGATTCTCGCAAGCATGATATACGTAGATTGCAACGCATTCTGTATGATGTTTTGTTATGCACTGCCCCACTCCGCTTATACAATAAATGCTATTGCGCGTGCATTCACTTACCAGTTCGCGCATAACTGCAAACACCGTCGCGTGTGTTTAAAAACTTTCTTATGTGTATTAGCAATACGGACAAGACAATATAAAAACTTTTATATTCGCAGGACTTTTGGCGGAATGACAATGCAGACGTCTTTTCATGCAGAAGTCAGTACTTATTTATACACACAAACCATGTTATGTTTTCTAATAAATAGTGACACATTTGACACAACAGAGATAAAGGAAAGCAACGCTTCTATGCAATAAGGATTTACCGAACTGCTATTTTTATCAACAGATATGCACAATGTGTGAATATCTTTGCACACTTCGATGTAAATAATTGATATTGAGAGAGAAGATATCAACAATGGATATGTATAAGTATTAATTTAAAGGAGTAAAAACGTATATTTCGCTAATAACTATTACGTTGTTTCCACATACCACATTACGCGATATCGCAAGCACAAGGGCATAAAAAAACATCCGATGTAATATCGGATGCTCTTTGTTGGGATAATAGGACTCGAACCTATAATGACAGGACCAGAATCTGTAGTGTTGCCAATTACACCATATCCCAATTTTATTTCAGCTCTTAAGAACAACCCTTTGTTCTCATTTGCAATGCAAAGGTACGAATTATTTTCGAATCACCAACATTTAGGGCGACTTTTTTTTCAAAAATTCTTAAAATATGGCTTTTTTATATGGATTTATGGATAAATCGCCGTATCTTTGTGGCAATTAATGACAAAATTGATGAATAATAGCAGGAAGTTAGTCGACACTATTGTTGAAGCCATACAGGAGAAGAAAGGTCAGGGCATAACTATTGCCGACCTGAGAGAGATTGACGGCTCGATATGTAATTATTTCGTGATATGTCAGGGAAATTCTCCTTCGCAGATTAACGCAATAGCCGAATCGGTGTATCTTATTGCTAAGAAAAAACTGGGCGAGATGCCTGTTCACGAAGCCGGACTGCAAAATTTGCAGTGGGTAGCGATAGATTATGGTGACGTTGTGGTTCATATATTTCTGCCCGACGTGCGCGAGTTTTACGATTTGGACAATCTGTGGGAAGATGCTAAGCTCGAACAGATTGAAGACATCGACTGACACCTTATATATATAAATAGAAACTACTAATAAGAAAATATGAGCAAAGACAATAAGACGAAAATGCCGAAATTCAACATGAGTTGGATTTACGGCTTTGTTATATTAGCACTTCTGCTTCTCTACTTCTCTGATGGCGATGCCATAGGGGGCAGCATCAGAAAGGAGGACTCGTATAACAATTTCAAGACGTATGTAAACAAAGGTTATGCATCGAAGGTGGTAGCCAACAAGGAGGAAAGTACACTGAAGATGTACGTAAAGCCCGAACATATAAATGACGTGTTCCATAAGAGTGCCAAAGAGGTGGGCAAGGAACCGTACCTGATAGTGGAATTTGGTTCGGTGGAAAAACTTGAGACTTTCCTCGACGAGGCACATCAGGCTAAGAAGTTCAGCGGCGAATTCAGCTACGAGAATAAGAAGGGAAGCGATCTCTTCAGCATCATCTTGCAGCTGTCCCCATTCCTGTTCCTTATATTCTTATACATATTCTTTATGCGTAAGATGAGCGGCGGAGGCGGTGGCAGCAGCGGCGTGTTCAACGTCGGCAAGAGCAAAGCCAAGATGTACGAGAACGGCGGCGAAATTAACGTTACGTTTAAGGATGTTGCCGGTCAGGACGGTGCTAAACAGGAGATTCAGGAAATAGTGGACTTCCTTAAGAAACCGGGCAAATATACCGAACTCGGTGGTAAGATTCCTAAGGGCGCACTGCTCGTAGGTCCTCCGGGAACTGGTAAGACTCTGCTCGCAAAGGCTGTTGCCGGAGAGGCTGGCGTTCCGTTCTTCTCTATGAGTGGTTCTGACTTCGTGGAGATGTTCGTGGGCGTGGGTGCAAGTCGTGTACGTGACTTGTTCACTAAGGCTAAGGAGAAGGCTCCGTGTATCGTATTTATCGATGAAATTGATGCCGTGGGTCGTGCCCGCAGCAAGAATCCTAATATGGGCGGAAACGATGAACGTGAAAACACGCTTAACGCGCTGCTTACTGAAATGGACGGTTTCGGCACTAACTCTGGTGTCATCATCCTGGCTGCCACTAACCGTGCCGATATGCTTGACAGCGCTCTTCTGCGTGCCGGTCGTTTTGACCGTCAGATTCACGTGGACCTGCCTGACCTGAACGAACGTAAGGAGATATTCATGGTGCATCTGCGTCCGATAAAGACTGACAGTTCGCTTGATGTTGATTTGCTAGCACGTCAGACTCCGGGTTTCTCCGGTGCTGATATAGCAAACGTTTGTAACGAGGCTGCCCTCATCGCTGCACGTAAGGGTAACGACAGCGTTGGCAGACAGGACTTCCTTGATGCTGTCGACCGTATAATCGGTGGTCTGGAGAAAAAGACTAAGGTGATGACTGCTCACGAAAAGCGTACAATCGCTCTGCACGAGGCTGGTCATGCTACTGTGTCTTGGTTCCTCGAACACGCTAATCCTCTGGTAAAGGTGACTATCGTTCCGCGCGGACGTGCTCTCGGTGCTGCATGGTATCTACCCGAAGAGCGTCAGATTACTACTAAGGAGGAACTTCTCGACGAGATGTGTGCTACTCTCGGCGGTCGTGCTGCTGAGGAGTTATTCACTGGTCATATATCTACGGGTGCCATGAACGACCTCGAAAAGGTTACTAAGAGTGCCTTCGGCATGATTGCTTATGCCGGTATGAGCGACAAACTGCCTAACATCTGTTATTATAATAATGACGGTGGTTTCCAGAAGCCTTATTCTGAGACAACTGCAAAGGTCATGGACGATGAGATTCTGAAACTCATAAACAGTCAGTACGAGCGTGCAAAGCAGTTGCTGTTAGACCATAAGGAAGGTCACAACCAGCTTGCGCAGCTGCTGATAGACCGTGAGGTGATATTCTCTGAGGATGTTGAAAAGATATTCGGCAAACGTCCGTGGGTCAGTCGTTCACAGGAGATTATGGAGAATGACGGCAAGCGAGAGACTGTGACAGACGATATGCCTAAGGATACTGACGGCAGCGAGTCTTCTGAACAGAACTCTGATGCAAAAGAGGCTGAGGATAAAAAGGAAGAACAGACAGAAGACAAGAAGTTTTAAGAAAGCACTGCGCCAGGACGACATTCGGCAGTCAGCTGCTAATGTAAGACACGCGCAGAGCAGCCTTAAGAACTTGAAAGTAATATAAATTAGAAACGACATATAAACTTTAGGATATGAGTAATCTTGTAGTAAGATCGATTACGGGTGTACTGTTCGTTGCCAACATCGTGGTGTGCTTTATGCACCCGCTGGCAATGATTCCGTTGTTCGCCCTCATAACGGGACTCACAATATGGGAGTTCACGGGACTGATTAATAACGTAAAGGGAATCAGCGTAAACAGATTCATCAATACGGTTGCAGGTGTGTATTTTTTCCTTGCAGTAGCTGGATTCAGCAGCACGATGACACCTACGGCTGTATTCATTCCTTACCTTGTGACAATAGTTTATCTGTTTATCAGCGAACTATACACCAAGGCTGAGAATCCTCTTAACAACTGGGCTTACTCCATGTTTGCACAGATGTACATAGCACTGCCCTTCTCTACCGTAAACATACTGGCTTTCCAGGCTACCGGCACGGGCGAGGTGGCTTACAACTATCTCATTCCGCTGAGTGTGTTCATTTTCCTCTGGGTTAATGACTCTGGTGCTTATTGCAGCGGTTCGCTGTTAGGCAAGCATAAGTTGTTTGAACGTATATCTCCTAAAAAGAGCTGGGAAGGTTCTATCGGCGGCGGCATTTTCGTTATCATTGCTGCTGCAATAATAGGATATATCGAGAATGGTAACAATACTGAGAGTTTCCTTTCTATCGCAGAATGGATTGGCATGGGACTTGTCGTGGTGTTCTTCGGAACATGGGGCGATCTCGTGGAATCTCTCTTCAAGCGTACTCTCGGCATCAAGGACAGCGGTAAGATTCTTCCCGGTCACGGCGGAATGCTCGACCGTTTCGACTCTTCGCTGATGGCACTGCCTGCCGTGGTTATCTATCTCTACACTCTTACTCTTTTCTAAAGAATGATAGATAAAGTAAGACCTAAGAAAAACCTCGGTCAGCATTTTCTTACTGACCTGAGTGTTGCGGAGCGTATTGCCGACACCGTGGATGCGTGTCCTGACATTCCTGTACTCGAAGTTGGTCCCGGAATGGGCGTCATGACGCAGTATATTCTTAAAAAGGACCGTGAATTTAAGGTTGTGGAGATTGACCGTGAATCGGTGGAATATCTTACGTCGCATTTTCCTTCTCTGGTGGGAAATATTCTCGGAGAGGATTTCCTGCGCATGGATCTAACTAAGATATTCGACGACCGTCAGTTTGTGCTTACGGGCAATTATCCTTATGACATTTCTTCGCAGATATTCTTTAAGATGCTCGATAACAAGGATCTTATTCCCTGCTGTACGGGTATGATTCAGCGCGAAGTGGCTCAGCGTATGGCTGCTGCTCCGGGTAACAAGCAGTATGGTATTCTGAGTGTCCTGATTCAGGCATGGTATAACGTGGAGTATTGTTTTACCGTAAGCGAGGGTGTGTTCAATCCTCCTCCAAAGGTTAAGAGTGCCGTGATCATAATGCGCCGTAACGAAGTGACTGACCTGGGTTGCGACGAGAAACTATTTAAGCGTGTGGTAAAGACTGTTTTCGGACAGCGCCGTAAGATGTTACGTGTAAGTATGAAGCAGTTGTTCTCTGGTGCTCAGATGCCTCCGGCAGAATTCTTTGCACAGGACATTATGACCAAGCGTCCCGAACAGCTGTCTATTGCCGACTTCGTGGGACTTACCAACATGGTAGCCTCAGCTATTGAAAACAACGAGCAATGTTAATGCTCATAACCATAATCTGTTACTTTGCTGTACTGATGGTGTTCAGCAGAGTAACAGGTAATAATTCTGACAATAAAACTTTCTTTAATGCCGGTCGTAAGTCACCGTGGTACATGGTGGCGTTCGGCATGATTGGTGCATCTATATCGGGTGTGTCGTTTGTTTCTGTTCCAGGAATGGTAACGGGTATTCAGATGACGTACATACAGATGTGCATCGGTTTCGTGTTCGGTTATTTTGCGGTGGCATTCGTTCTGCTACCTGTGTATTACCGACTGAAACTCACTACGATATATTCTTATATCGACCAGCGTTTAGGACGGCGGTCGTACACCACGGGGGCTTCGTTCTTTATCTTGTCTAAGATGACGGGAGCGGCGGTGCGGTTCTATGTGGCATGTATCATTCTACAGCACTTCGTATTAGATAATTACGGCATTCCGTTCTGGTTTACCGTTGTTGTCATGGTGTTCCTTATATGGCTGTACACTCGTCGCGGAGGCATAAAGACTTTGGTATGGACAGATACGTTTCAGACTACATGTATGTTTGTTGCACTGATTCTCATTACGTATAAGGTAATCAGCGAACTCGACATGTCGGTATCTGAGGCTGTAACGGCTGTCTGTAATTCGGACATGAGCCGTATATTCGTCTTTGACGACGTGATGTCTAAACAATATTTCTGGAAACAGTTTCTAAGCGGTATCTTCGTAGTAATCGTAATGACTGGTCTGGATCAGGACATGATGCAGAAGAATCTTACCTGCAAGACACTCCGCGAGGCTCAGAAGGATATGTGTACTTATGGGTTTGCTTTTATCCCTGCCAACCTGTTGTTCCTTGCTTTAGGTGTTCTGCTGGTGATGTTATCACAGCAGCAGGGAATAGATCTTCCTGCCAACAGCGACGATATGCTGCCTATGTTTGCCGCAACGGGCAGCTTAGGTAATGTCGTACTGGTATTGTTTACGATTGGCGTGATGGCGGCTTCGTTCAGCAGTGCCGACTCTGCCCTTACAGCACTGACTACAAGTTTCTGTGTAGACATCTGCCACAGGGAACATGACGTTAAATTCCGTAAGCGTGCTCATGCCGTCATCGCACTTATATTCACTGTATTTATATTGTTGTTCGGCGCTGTGAACTCCACAAGCGTAATTGATGCAATATACATTCTGTGCAGCTATACTTATGGTCCGCTGCTCGGTCTGTTTGCCTACGGACTTCTCACCAGACGCAGTGTGAAAGACAAATACGTTCCTTATGTATGCGTGGCATCTCCGATATTAATTTATCTCATCGACACCCTGACGGCACAGTACACCGGCTATCGTTTCGGTTACGAACTGCTACTGCTTAATGGAATGATTACCTTCGCAGGATTATATCTTTTAAGACAGAATAACAAAAGAGCATAATATTATATCTACGTCTTAAAACAGCAGGGACAAATTCAACTTGAAAAACAAAAAAATTATTATAGCTAAACAAAAACGGAATATTCCGTTAAATGATATATAATATTAACTATATTGTTATCATAAATAATTTATATCTTTGCAGATATGAAACTGAGTGTCGTCATACCGGTATATAAAGTGGAAAATTCGTTAGTGCGGTGCGTGGAAAGCATCGTACGACAGGACGTGCCGGGGATGGAGATAATACTCGTGGACGACGGATCACCAGACAGATGTCCGGAGATTTGCGAGGACCTTGCTAAGAAGTACGAATGCATCAGGGTGATACATAAGGAGAACGGAGGTCTTAGCAGTGCGCGTAATGCCGGAATAGCAGTGGCTGAATGTGATTACATAACATTCGCAGACTCTGACGACTACGTGGAGAAGGGTTCTTATAATGAGATACTGGGTATCCTTGAAAAACATAAGGAGTACGACATACTGGAATATCCCGTTATGGAATTCTATGGTTCTTCAAAGCAACATCTTCTTTCCTTCAACGATACGGAATACAACAGTGCTCAGAACTACTGGCTCAACGGCCGTGCCTATGCGCACACTTATGCATGGAACAAATTCTACAGAATGTCGTTATTCGACGATGTAAGATATCCAGAAGGCAAGGTGTTCGAGGATGCGTGGACTCTTCCTCTGCTGCTTAAAAAGGCGAAATGTACGGCAACATGCAGCAAGGGACTGTATTACTACTGCATGAACGACTGCGGTATAACTAACACGGCGGGCGGAAGACAGTTTAAGATGCTTCTCGACGCACACATCGAGGCTTTACGAATCTTAGACCTGCCACAAGGCGTAGAACTGTTGCGCTATTACATGCACATCGTAAACACTCAGATACAGACATACGAATATGACGGATGCAGGATTACGCTGCCGAAGATAAAAATAGGAAGTGAGATAATACAATATCTGCGTGCCGCCGACGTTCCCAAAGTATCTAAGATAAAATGTTTAATCATTAAGATATCTAACTTAAACATACTATGCAGACTGATAAACTCATTGAAAAGGAAATAGAAAAGCCGTTGGTAAGTTTCATCATTCCGTGCTTCAACACTCCTGCCGAGCTGTTACAGAAATGTGTGGACAGTGTTACCGAACTGTCTCTTTCTGCCAGCGAAAGGGAGATTATAATCGTTGATGACGGCTCGCAGGAGCCTGCCATAGGTAACCTGCTGCTTTATCGCGACGACATAATATATATCAGGAAACGTAACGGCGGTCTTAGCGATGCGCGTAACATGGGCATACGTATGGCTGCGGGAGATTACATCCAGTTTCTTGACTCTGACGATTTCCTTTCCAAGACTTCCTACGAACACTGTCTTGACATAGTAAGGTTCATGAAACCAGAACTGGTTATGTTTGATGCTTCGCGTAAGGAAGTACCGATGATAGAATTCAAGGACAGCGAATTCATGACGGGAAGCGAATACATGAGCAACCACAACTTACAGATAATGGCATGCGGATATATCTTCAAACGCAAAATATTAGGCAACCTGAGGTTCCCCGTCGGTTTCTATCACGAAGACGAGAACTTTACTCCTCAGCTGCTGCTGCGTGTGGAGAATATGATTCGCACCGACGCAAAGGCTTACATCTACGTAAAGAGAGAGAACTCCATCACTACGGCTGCTGACAGAAGGTCTATCCTGAAACGTCTTAACGACGTGGAGCTCATTCTTCTTAATCTTAAAAATAAGATCAACGGACAGCCTGCCGATGACCGTCGTGCACTGGAACGCCGTGTGGCACAGCTCACAATGGACTATATCTATAATACGATGGTGCAGACTCGCTCGCTGCATCAGCTTGAAAGAAGAATTGAACGTCTTAAGGGATATGGTCTGTTCCCTCTGCCCGACCGCAACTATACCAAGAAATATAACTGGTTCCGTAAGATTGCCAACAGCAGTATGGGACGCAGAATGATGCTTAACACGCTGCCGATAATGAAGAAATATATGTAAGGCGTATGAAGATTCTGCTCATAGGCGAATACAGTAACGTACATGCTACGCTGGCCCGTGGTCTTAAGGCTTTAGGACACAGGGTTACCGTGGTATCGAACGGGGATTACTGGAAGAATTATCCACGTGACATATCGTTGGTACGCGGGTATTCTAAATTTGGCGGAATGTGGTATATGGCAAAACTCATTGCCAATCTGCCCCGTATGTGCGGATATGACATCGTGCAGCTTATCAATCCTCTGTTCTTTGAACTTAAGGCTGAGAAGATTTTTCCTATTTATGATTTCTTACGTAAGCATAACAGAAAGGTAATACTCAGTGCTTTCGGCATGGATTATTATCTCGTTCACACTAATACTTTCGACAAGCCTTTAGAATACAGTGATTTCAACTTTGGCAATGAGGTGCGACATAATGCTGATGCGGAGAAAGAACGCGCCGACTGGTTAGGTACGGCAAAGGAGAGACTTAACAGACTTATTGCCGAGGACTGTGACGGCATTGTCACGGGACTGTACGAATATGATGTGTGTTACCGTCCGATATTTCCGAACAAGACGCATTTCATTCCTTTTCCTATTGAATGTCCTGACGTCTCTACTGAATTCAGCATTCCCGAAAAGGTTAAGATTTTCATTGGTATTCAGAAATCGCGTAGCGAATACAAGGGTACTGACATAATGTATGCGGCTGCAAAGGATGTTCTTTCTAAATATCCCGACAGGATGGAACTTGTAAAGGCTGAGAATGTTCCGTTCGAGGAATACAGCCGTATGATGAATGGTTCGGATGCTATCCTCGACCAACTTTACAGTTACACGCCTTCGATGAATCCTCTGTTAGGAATGTCAAAGGGACTTATATGCATCGGTGGCGGAGAGGATGGTAACTATGAGATAATCAACGAAAAAGAACTGCGACCGATAATTAATGTTAAACCTACATACGAGAGTGTTTATCACGAACTCGAACAGCTGGTACTTCATCCGGAACGTATTCCGCAGCTGAAACGCGACAGCATCAGATATGTACGCAGGCATCATGATTTCATGAAGGTTGCCAGACAATACGAACAACTTTATAAGGATATACTATAATGTCACAGAAAAAGAAATATGTTTGTAAGGACTGCGGTTATTCTGCCGAAATATACGAAGGACGCGGTTTCTTCGGTCAGCAGATAACGCCTGTGGTATGTCCTGACTGCAAGACAATACAGAACTTAGTCGTAGGCGGAATAATCGGTGACGTTGCTCCTTCGTTCAACAGCGAAGCCGGTCGTTTATGCCCCCAGTGCGGAAGCATGGACATCCGTCTGTGGAACAAAAAGACTTGTCCTAAATGCAGCGGTCTGATGTTATATACCGGAGAGCATGAATTCTGGGACTGATACACAGATTATATAAAACGAATACAGCCGGGGACTCATCATCTCCGGCTGTATATGTTTTATCACTCTATATTAATCTATAAATCTCTTAAGAATATCTCCGTACTTGTCTATACGGCGGTCACGGAGGAACGGCCACCAACGACGAACCTGCTCGCTGTGCTTAAGGTCTATCTCTACTATCTTAGCTTCTTCGTTATCTTCAGAAGCACGATAGATAAATTCTCCCTGAGGACCTACAACGAAACTGCTTCCCCAGAACTGAATACCTTCTGTAACACCGGTATGGTCCGGCTCGAAACCTGTACGGTTTACTGCTATGACAGGCATTCCATTAGCTACGGCATGACCGCGCATCACTGTTGTCCACGCCTCACGCTGACGCTGCTGTTCTTCGGGTGTGTCATTAAGTGCATATCCTATTGCAGTGGGATAAACGAGGAAGTCTGCTCCCTGAAGGGCCATCAGACGTGCTGCCTCAGGATACCACTGATCCCAGCATACAAGCAGTCCGATACGACCGACTGATGTGTCGATGGGCTTGAAACCGATGTCGCCGGGAGTGAAATAGAATTTCTCGTAATATGCAGGATCATCTGGAATATGCATCTTACGATACTTACCTGCTATGCTTCCGTCACGTTCCAACACTACTGCCGTATTGTGATACAGTCCGGCAGCACGACGCTCGAAAAGTGATGTTATGATTACTACATTGTTCTCCTTTGCCAGACGACCATAATACTCTGTCGAAGGACCGGGAATTGGCTCTGCAAGGTCAAAGAGATCAACATCTTCTGACTGACAGAAATAAGGTGTGTTATGCAGTTCCTGCAATATAACGATATCCGCACCCTGTGCGGCAAGAGCCTTTATCTGCTCGCCTATTTTCTTTTTATTGGCTTCTACATCCTCTGAAATCTTAAGCTGTAAAAGTCCTGCCTTTATCTTATCCATAATGAATCCTAATTATTAATCTTCAAAAAACTGCATTGTACAGCAGTGAACAGAACCGTGCTGACGGATTATAACACGACTGTCAATGCCAATGATTTCTCTTCCGGGGAATACTTCTGCAAGAAGACGCATAGCCTCATCGTCCTTCTCTTTCTGATTATATGTAGGAACTATTACTGCTCCGTTGAGTATCAGGAAATTTGCGTATGTGGCAGGCAGACGCTCGCCATCCTCTACGCAGGCATCGGGCATGGGCAGACGGACGAGCTTATAAGGTTTGCCTTCTACGGTACGGAATGTCTTTATCTGTTCCTCCATCTGTCGGAAGTCCTCATATTGTTCATCGTTTACGTCATCGCATCCTACATACACAAGAGTATCACCGGGAGCAGTACGTACGATGGTGTCAATGTGTCCGTCGGTGTCGTCACCAATCAGCGAACCATGATCTATCCACACTACACGTTCGGCGCAGAGATCACTCTTAAGACGTTCCTCTATCTCCTCCTTAGTCATCGGCTGATTACGATGCGGTGCAAGCAGACACATACTTGTAGTAAAGATTGTTCCGCGACCGTCACTCTCGATTGAACCTCCCTCAAGGACAAAATCATTGCAGTCCTTATAACCACCCTTTATCAGACCATTGTCGTAAAGACATCTGTTGATGAGAGTGTCCTTGTCGGCAGCAAACTTCTCACCCCAGCCGTTAAACTTAAAGTCTATAAGCTGACGGCCATCTTTTCCAGCAACGGTGATGAAACCATGGTCGCGTGCCCACGTATCGTTGGTGGGACATTTGCAGAACACCACGTTTTCCATCTGCTGATGAGAAAGTTTTGTACTTATCTGCTTGTTAACGAACTCAATGTCAGGCGTTACTATCAGCAGATGTTCGTGTCTGGTTATGACATCAGCCATCTCGACATACGTGCGGCAGATGTCATCAATACAGTAATTCCAGTCGGTAGCAGGGTGAGGCCATGTAAGCTGTATACCCCACTGATGCTCCCATTCGGCAGGCATTATCATATCTTTATAATTATTGTTCATTATCCTAAACTTATGGTGCAAAGATAGCGAAATAAAGTAGAATGGTATGTGGTAACATCGGCAAAATGGAGAAATATAGGCTTTTTTTTGGCTAAACCATCAAATAGCAATATATTTGCATGATATTTTGTCAATATTGAATAAAAACAAAAATATATAATAAATGAAACAGTACAGATTGGTAGACAACATATTCGGTTGGATTGCCTTTGCCATCGCAGCCATTGTATATTGCTCTACAATTGAACCGACGGCCAGTTTCTGGGACTGTCCGGAATTTATCGTTACCGGCTATAAGCTGGAAGTAGGACATCCCCCTGGAGCACCTTTCTTCATGCTCACGGCTAATTTATTCTCACAGTTTGTGAGCGACCCGACACAGGTTGCCAAGATGGTGAATATCCTGAGTGCCCTGCTGAGTGCTACGTGTATCATGTTCTTATTCTGGACTATCACGCACCTTGCACGTAAACTGTTGCTCAAGGACTGGAGCGAACTTACTACCGGCAAACTTATAGCAATAGAAGGTTCCGGTCTGGTGGGTGCCCTCATATATACATTCAGCGATACATTCTGGTTCAGTGCCGTAGAAGGTGAGGTTTATGCTTATTCTTCGGCATTCACGGCTGTCGTATTCTGGCTGATACTCAAGTGGGAAGACCATGCCGACGAGCCTCATAGTGACCGCTGGCTGGTGCTCATAGCATACATGACGGGACTGTCTATCGGTGTGCATCTGCTTAACCTGCTGTGCGTTCCTGCCATCGTACTGGTGTTCTATTATCGTAAGTTCCCGAATGCAGACCTTAAGGGTTCGCTCATTGCACTCCTTATATCGTTTGCACTCGTTACAGCTATATTGTACGGCGTTATCCCCGGCATCATAACAGTTGGCGGATGGTTCGAACTTTTCTTCGTAAACACTCTCGGATTCTCGTTCAACACGGGTCTGATAATCTATATTCTGCTGCTTACTGCAACTATCGTATGGGCTATCTATGAGAGTTTCACAGCTAAGAATCCCAAGCTTGAGAACTTATCGTTCCTGCTCTCTGTAGCAATGCTCGGTATTCCTTTCTACGGATACGGTTGGTCGGCATTCATCATCGGACTGGTGGTACTTGTTGCGCTGTGGTTTGTACTGAATATAAAGAAGGAGAAGAAGGCTCTCGTTTCTTCAAGAATAAAGAACTCTATACTGCTTTCTCTGCTAATGATAATGATAGGTTATTCAAGCTATGCCCTCATCGTTATTCGTTCGGCAGCCAATCCTCCTATGGACCAGAACTCTCCTGAGGACATCTTCACTCTCGGAAGTTATCTGAGCCGCGACCAGTACGGATACCGTCCGCTGCTTTACGGACAGACATTCAACTCTGAAGTTGCACTTGAGACAAATGGCAATATGTGCCGTCCGGTCGTAAAACAGGGTGCTCCTATCTATCAGCAGAAGGAAAAGGAAAGCGAAGATGAAAAGGATTCTTATGTAGTAATTCATCATAAGACTAACTATCAGTATGCTCAGAATATGTTCTTCCCACGTATGTACGACAGAAAGTTCGCTGATGTCTACAAACAGTGGATGGGAGAAATGAGCTACTCTTCTGTTCCTTACGACAGATGTGGAGAAATGATAGATGTTCAGATACCTTCACAGCTTGACAACATTCGTTTCTTCCTCTCTTACCAGTGTAACTTCATGTACTGGCGATACTTCATGTGGAACTTCGCCGGTCGTCAGAACGATATACAGGGTAACGGTGAGGCTGAACATGGCAACTGGATTACAGGTATTCCGTTCATTGATAACATGATGTACGGCGATCAGGACAAACTGCCCGATGATCTTAAGGACAACAAGGGACACAACGTATTCTACTGTCTGCCTCTGCTTCTCGGACTCATCGGTCTGTTCTGGCAGACATGCCGCGGCAACCGTGGTGTTAAGCAGTTCTGGGTTGTATTCTTCTTGTTCTTCATGACTGGTCTTGCAATCGTTATATACCTTAACCAGACACCTATGCAGCCACGTGAACGTGACTATGCTTACGCAGGTTCGTTCTATGCATTTGCAATATGGTGCGGTCTCGGTGTTGCTGCCATCATTGATATGTTGAAGAAGAAACTTAAGACAGAGGCCGTATGGCTTCCAGCAGTAATATCTCTGCTCTGCCTTCTCGTACCTATCCAGATGGCTTCTCAGACATGGGACGACCACGACCGTTCAGGACGCTCTACTTGTCGCGACTTCGGTTCTAACTACCTCATGTCTATGCAGGAGAAGGGTTATCCTATCATCTTCACCAATGGTGATAACGATACGTTCCCGCTGTGGTACTGTCAGGAAGCTGAAGGCCTGAGAACTGACGCGAGAGTTTGCAACCTCTCTTATTTGCAGACTGACTGGTATATCGACCAGATGAAGCGCCAGGCTTACGACTCTCCTTCACTGCCTATCAGCTGGAAGAGACTTAAGTACTGCACAGGCGTAAACGAATATATCGACATCGTTCCGGAACTCAAGCATGATATTATGGAAGCTTACAAGCAGTCACCTGATGATGCGAAGAGATTATTTGGCGAAGAGCCTTTCGAACTTAAGAACATCATCAACAGATGGGTGCTCTCTAACGATAAGTCTATGCACGTTATTCCTACAGATACTATCTACCTCACCGTAGACAAGGAAGCTGTTAAGAAGAGCGGCATGTTACTCGCTGAAGACAGCATTCCCGACAAGATGGTGATATCTCTTAAAAATAAGGGTGCTCTCTACAAGGGCGACCTTATGATTCTCGAAATGCTTGCAAATGCTAACTGGACACGTCCTATCTACGTGGCCACCACAGTAGGTTCTGACAACTATATGAATCTTGGAGAAAACTTCGTTCAGGAAGGTCTTGCCAACCGTATCACTCCGTTCACAACGAACAAGGAGGGCGCAAAGAACTTCGATACTGAAAAGGTTTACGACAACATGATGCATAAGTTTAAGTTCGGTGGTCTCGACAAGAAGGGAATATACATCGACGAAACTATCATGCGCATGTGCTATACTCACAGACGTCTGTTTACAAGTCTTGCTTCGCACCTCATTGAAGAAGGCGATACAAAACGCGCACTTGAGGTTCTGAAGTACTCTGAGAAGGTTCTGCCCGAATATAACATCCCAATGACATGGATCAGCGGCGCAGACCAGATGGCATCGGCTTACTATTATGCAGGCGACACAAAGAGAGCTAAGGAGATTCTGAATACTCTTGCTAACACAAGCAGTCAGTATATCCTGTACTATATCACAATGTCACCAAGCAAGTTTAACATTTCTATCAGCGACAGTATGCTCAACTTGAAGATTCTCATGGAGCTTATACAGAAGGCTCACGGCTTTGACGGAGAATTCGGCAAGGAGATGCAGAAGAAGGTGACAGATACAATTACTCAGATTGCAGCATCGGAACACAGAGAAAACTCAAGATTGTTCCTGACAGAACTTGCTGAGTATTGCAGAAGCGTGATAAACTACTATAGCTCAATGTCTGACGACATGTTAAGATACAACATGGGCGAATGTATCATTGATTATAATATATTAGGACACACTGTAGAGGCAGCGAAGAAATTCGACATGGAACTTGGTGCTTCACTACAGAGCTGGTTTGAACCGTTTGCAAAAGACTTCAACGAAAGATGTTCTAAGATTATAAACATGTAAAGAACAGATATGATTATTGAGCAACCGGCAATATGGCTGCGGTGGTTATACCCACGTGCTACATGGAGAATGGACCCTCACGAAAAGGCAGTTTATCTGACCTTCGATGACGGGCCTGTACCGGAAGCTACACCTTTCATTCTGAAAACTCTCAAGGAATTTAATGTCAAGGCTACTTTCTTCATGGTTGGCGACAACGTAAGAAAGTATCCTGAACTCTTTGAAATGATTAAGGCTGACGGACATCGTCTGGGAAACCATACGTTCAATCACATCAGCGGTGCAAGACATTCTACGAAGATGTACAATGCCAATGCAGAAAAGGCTGATGCCCTTATTCATTCTAATCTGTTCAGACCTCCGCACGGATGGATGCGCTGGGACCAGTACTTCTGGCTTGGCAGAAAATACAGAATTGTGATGTGGGACCTCGTTACTCGCGACTACAGTAAGTGGATGACTGCCGAAGGTGTCGTGAAGAACGTAAAACGATACGCACGTAATGGCAGTATCATTACTTTTCACGACTCAGTGAAGAGTATAGACAAACTGCGATACGCACTGCCCGAATCGCTTAAATGGTTGAAACAGCAGGGATATGAATTCAAAACTTTCGAATGATATAAAAGCCGAGGCTATTAACCTCGGCTTTTATTCTTGTGGTATTGCGAAGGCTGCTCCCGTGGAAGAGGAGGTTGCAAGACATGTGCTGCAATGGATTGACAACGACGGATATGCCGACATGCAGTACATGGCCAACAATACTGACAAGCGTCTCGACCCTACTCTGCTGATGGAAGGAACAAAGAGCATCGTGTGCGTTGCTCTTAACTATTTTCCTCCCGAACGAATACCTGAAGGTGAATTTCAGTTTGCCGACTATGCCTTAGGAAGTGATTACCACGACATCGTTAAATCTAAATTATTCCAGCTTGCAGCTCATTTTGGCTTTGAAAACTTCAGAGCATTCTGCGACACGGCCCCGGTGTTAGAACGTTACTGGGCTGTCAAGGCAGGACTCGGATGGACCGGTCGTAATCATCAGCTTATTATTCCTCATGCGGGCAGCAAGTTTTTTTTAGGAGAACTTTTCCTTGATATAGAACTTGAATACGACGAGCCTATGCCTTCGCGCTGCGGCAACTGTCATGCCTGTATTGATGCCTGTCCCACAGGAGCACTTAAGAAAGACAAGGAACTGGATGCTTCTCTGTGTCTGTCTTACCAGACAATAGAAAACCGAGGCGAGATACCTCATGACATTGCCAGTAAGATGGGCGATACTATTTACGGATGCGACCGCTGTCAGACTGCCTGTCCGTGGAACAGATTTGCAACACCTACCACAGAACCTCTTTTGCAGCCGAGGGAAGAGCTTCTCAAGATGACGCGCAAAGAGTGGGAAAACCTCACCGTAGAGCAGTATCAGAAGATATTTAAGGGAAGTGCCGTAAAGAGAGTAAAATACGGCGGACTTATGCGTAACATAAAAACGAAATTAGAATCAGATAAGAAAAATGAAAACGGATAAACATATTGTAGAAGTTCTTGTGAGAGCTTTCTTCAACTCTTATTTCACAAAGATGGGCAGCGGAATCCTTACCACCGACATTACATCGGCGCAGCCCATAACTATAAAGCAGCTGCTCGTAAATAACATCGACAGTTTATCGGGTGAATTTAACAAAGCAATAGCTCGTGCCTTCGCTTCGGTAAACGGTATCGAAATACCACAGAGACTGTCAGAACCGAAAACTTTTGAGGGAGCGACGTCACTTATAAAGTACACCCTGGGAGGTGACAAAAAACTCTACGAGCACATGGTAGAACGTTACAAATATCACTTCAATCTTGCCCTTACCGGAACAGTCGAAAGGACTGACAGTGTTAATGATACGGACGTTTGGAAAGCCATAATACTGATGAAATAAGTATTTACATTTTCATGTCAGAACATACATAAGTGGTTAATTTATCACAAAAAACTTATGTTACGATTAATTATTTGAAATATTTTTCTTTATATCCGCTTAAATAAATAACTTTGCAGCAAACAAGTTAAACAAAATATTTAAAGATGAAAAAGATTTTGATATTATTACCAGTTTTGGTATTCGCACTTTGTTTTACAAGTTGTGTTTCAAAGAAAGATTTAGAGAAATGTCAGGCCGAACTCAACGACTGCCGTAACAGCAGCAAAGACCTCATGGGTAAATATATGGAAGCTAAGGAAGACTTGGCTGCCGCTCGTTCTGAAGTTTCTGGACTTAAGAGCAGAAACGAAGAACTCAAGAACAACAACGAAACTCTCCGTTCTTCTTACGAATCACTCCAGGGTTCACTCGACCAGAGTCTTCAGTCTAACACTCAGACAAGTGTAAACATCTCTAAGCTCGTAGACGAAATCAATGCTTCTAACGCATTCATCAAGCGCCTTGTTGAAGCTAAGTCTAAGTCAGACTCTCTGAACATGGCTCTTACAAACAAACTTACTCGTTCTCTCAACACAGAAGAGATGAAGGAAGTTGACGTACAGGTGCTCAAGGGTGTAGTTTACATCTCACTTGCCGACAACATGCTCTACAAGCTCGGCAGCTACGAAATCAACGAACGTGCAGAAGAGACTCTCAGCAAGATTGCTAAGATTATCATGGACTATGAGGACTACGATGTTCTTATCGAGGGTAACACAGACGACCTTCCAATCTCTCGTCCTAACATCCGTAACAACTGGGACCTCAGCTGTCTGCGTGCATCAAGCGTTGTACAGTATCTCCAGAAGAAGTATGGTGTAGATCCTAAGCGTCTTACAGCAGGCGGCCGCGGCGAATTCAATCCTATCGCTAAGAACGATACAGAGAAGGGACGTCAGCGCAACCGTCGTACACAGATCATCATCACTCCGAAACTCGACCAGTTCATGGACCTCATCGACAAGGCTCCAGAGGGTGAAGCGAAGTAATATCCGAATAAATTTTGATGTATCCGTAGTTTGAAGCCAGCGTGATACATTCATGAAGATAAGGTAGCGGAGTTCCAAAAACAAAGGATAACTCCGCTATTTTTTATTTCAACATAACATTGCCACTTTAAAGCTAATATCAATAAATTTTATACTATTGTGCACAATACATACACGTAAAAACACTTGTGCAGTAGGATATTAACAAATTTTTTAGTACATTTGCGGCAAAAAGCAGCCTCCAGCAATCATGGAGACATAGGCAGATTATGAAATTTACAGAAGTAATAGGACAGAACGAAACGATAGCAAGGCTTATTCAGCTTAAAGAGGAAGACAGAATTCCTCATGCCATTCTTTTATGCGGTCCCGAAGGATGTGGAAAGATGGCTGTAGCCATGAGTTTCGCCTCGTATCTTCTGTGCGAGAACAAGGACAGGGAGAATGACAGCTGTAACGAATGCCATGCTTGCAGGATGACAGCGCAATGGGCTCATCCCGACCTTTACTTCTCTTATCCCGTTATCAGACCGGCAGGAACGAACCCGGAACATAAGATGACAAGTGATGACTTCTGCAACGAATGGCGTCAGATGTTACTCAGCGAAGGGGCTTATTTCTCAATGAACACATGGCTTAAGGCCATGCATGCAGAGAACCAGCAGGCTGAAATCGGCGTCGGCGAAAGCGAAGTAATCATACACAACGTCAATATGAAGCCTTCGCAGGGTGGTTATAAGATTTATATTATATGGCTGCCCGAAAGAATGAACGACCAGTGTGCCAACAAACTGCTCAAGGAGATAGAGGAACCGCCTGCCGGAACAATCTACATAATGGTATGCGAACGTCCTGAAATGCTTCTCGAAACCATAAAGAGTCGTACGCAGCGCATTAATATGAAGCAGATAAGCGACGACATGATAGAGAAGGCTCTGATGGAACGACGCAGTCTTGATGCCGACACAGCTCACAGAATAGCGCACATAGCATGCGGCAACTGGCTCAAGGCTGTTGATATGCTTGATACGGGCAACGAATATCGCCAGTTTCTCGACATGTTCATAATGCTCATGCGACTTTCCTATATGCGTAACATAAAGGATCTGAAGAAATGGAGCGAGATAGTGGCTGGTTACGGACGCGAGAAGCAGAAAAGAATGCTTACTTATTTCTTAAAGATGATAAGGGAGAACTTCATGTATAACTTCAAGAATCCCGAACTGTGCTACATGACTTCCGAGGAAGAGAAATTCTCTAAGAATTTTGCACGATTCATCAATGAGAACAACGTGATAGAGATTTCAGAACTTCTGTCTAAGGCTCTGAGGGATATAGGACAGAATGCAAATGCAAAGATTGTATTCTTCGACCTTGCCTTACAGATGATAATTCTGCTGATACAATGACAAACAAACCAATTTTGGTAACTATATAATATGGAATGTAAGAAATGTAAATTTAAGATATACGAAAATATGGACCGAGGTCTGTGCTGCCACGCATGCGGACGACAGGACAAGCAGCTGAATACTTACGACTGGCTTGCCGACGTTCCGGGAAATGCAGAAAGTACCGACCTTGTGGAAGTGCAGTTCAAGCACACACGCAAGGGATATTTCCATAACGTAAATAACTTAGACCTTAAGAAGGGCGACATCGTCGCAGTGGAGGCTAATCCGGGTCATGACATCGGTGTCGTAACTCTTACCGGACGTCTCGTACTGCTTCAGGTAAAGAAGGCCAACCTTCGTTCGGAGGACAGTATTCTGAGAATATACCGCCATGCCAGCGAGTCGGACATGGACAAGTATCATGAGGCTAAGAGTCGTGAACACGGAACAATGATTCAGAGCCGTGAGATTGCCAAGAGCTTAGGTCTTGACATGAAGATTGGCGACGTTGAGTACCAGGGTGATGGAAACAAGGCCATATTCTATTATATTGCCGACGAACGTGTAGACTTCCGTAAACTCATCAAGGTTCTGGCAGAGACTTTCCACGTACGCATCGAGATGAAACAGATCGGTGCACGTCAGGAGGCCGGCCGTATCGGCGGTACAGGTCCCTGCGGACGCGAACTATGCTGTGCAACATGGATGAACAACTTCGTATCCGTAAGTACCAATGCCGCGCGTTTTCAGGACATCTCGCTCAATCCGCAGAAGCTTGCGGGTATGTGCGCCAAACTGAAATGCTGTCTTAACTATGAGGTTGATACTTACATAGAGGCCGGTAAGAGACTGCCGAGCAAGGAGATTGTATTGCAGACTCTTGATGCCGACTATTTCCACTTTAAGAATGATATTCTCGCAGGAGAAATAACATACAGCACGGAGAAGGGTATTCCTGTTAATCTGGTAACTATCTCTGCCGCACGTGCTTTCGAAGTAATTAGAATGAACAAGCGCGGTGAGAAGCCCGAAATGCTCGAAGATGGCGAAGGTGTAGAACCAGAAAGTTCTAAGGACCTTCTGGAGAACGAGAGCATCACTCGTTTCGACAAGAGTAAGAAGAAGCGTAAGCAGAAAGCTGCCAAGCCTAAGGCTGCACCTGTACAGCAGAACGCCGATGCTCCTGAGAATAATGTAGCTGCCGATGCCGAACAGCCAGCACAGACAGCAGCAGAAGAATCTTCTGAAAAGCCTCAGCGCGAAAGACGTCAGGGTCGCCAGTCTCGCAGAAATCAGGGCGAACGTCCTGCACGCAGAGACCAGGAAGAAAGACAGATGCCTAAGAACGAAGAGGGTGCTGCCGATAATGAGGACAGACCGCAGCGCAAGGAACGTGAGGATAAGCCTCAGCACAGTGAACGTGAGGACAGACCTCAGCGTGGTAACCGCGAGGACAGACCACAGCGCAGAGAGCGTGAGGACAAGCCGCAGCGTAAAGAACGCGGTGAAAGGCCACAGCGTAAGGAACGTGGTGAGAAGCCGCAGCGCGGAGAGCATGACGAAAGACCTCGTAACAGGAACCAGGAAGACAGACCTCAGCGTAATGCACAGGAGGATAAACCTCAGCGCAACGCTCAGGAAGACAGACAACAGCGCAATGTTCCAGAGGACAGACCGCAACGTAATGCACAGGAAGAAAAGCCTCAGCATACAGAAAATTCTCATCGTGACAACAATAATGCTGAAACAAGAGAAGTTAAGAATGAAGAGAATTAAGTCTTACATAGAAAGAATATTACAAAACACTATAACAACTGCCGCTGTGATTGCATCGGCAGTTTGTTTTTTGGCATCATGCGGAGGCGATACTCTTTACTTCTCCTACCAGCCCATAGACAAGGGCGAATGGGAGAAATCGGACGATGTGCACTTTGATGTTGCTATGCCGCAATACGAAGGCAGATGCAAGAGTTTCATCGTGCTGCGCACTAACGACACATATCCTTATAAGAACCTTTCGGTGTTTGTTGAAAGCAGAAGGAAGAATGACAGCATGATGGTAAAACGCATAGATTTCGACCTTACGAAGAGCGAAGCCAAGGGCATGAGGCATAATGACTACACAATACCTTTTAAGGAATTTAATGTGAATAAAGATGATACGATACACGTGCGTATATCGCACAACATGCGTACTAATCTGCTAAAAGGTATTACCGACGTGGGCATTAAGATTAAAAGGTGTGATGCTGATTAATGATTTATCTTATAATAACAGAAATACTTAGACCTCGACTTACAGGACTTATCCTTTTGCTGAGGTTTTTCTTTCTTCTACATCTTAGTTTTATTCTTTCCACTTGTCATTTTAGTCCTATGGGCGTGTTTCAGCAGTATTTATTTTTGATTATTACCGAAACACCTTATATATCCCTACGAAATACACTGAAGAAAAATCGGTGTTTTTAGCTGTTTTTTCAGTAAACATGCTATGTTTACAAACAATCGCAGGTATGTTTGCAAACTTATGCAGTAACAAAAGTTTGTAATCGTAGGATGTTTACCGTGCAAACGACCTACGTTTGTTGCGAAAAAACACGAAAAACGACTAAAATATAGGTTTTCAGAGTGATCTTATGGTAAAAATCAGAAAAACGATGTGCACAAATCAGTAAAAAGATGCTATTCTGCAACTTTCAGGTCTTTTACAACGGGCATTTTTATTTATACTTATACGCCCGTAAAAGCAGATACGCACTATTTTCACGAGCAATCCGACTTACCCTAAAGGGAATGAGTTTCCTACTTTTTATGCGTATAAAATAGACCTTACGTGTTATTTCATCAAATTATTACGTGCCGCATCAATACGCAGGAATATGAACAGCAGTATGGTAAAGCCCCACAGCGACGAACCACCATAGCTGAAGAACGGCAGAGGAATACCAATTACAGGCGTAAGACCCAATACCATTCCGACATTGATAAACACGTGGAATAAGAAAATACTCAGTACACAGTAACCGTATATTCGTCCGAACCCCATGGGCTGCCTTTCTGCAAGAACTATCAGTCGTAAGATAAGCGCAAGGAACAGCAGAAGGACACCGGCAGATCCGAGGAAACCACTCTCCTCACCTACCGTACAGAATATAAAGTCAGTCTCCTGCTCAGGAACAAACTTCAGCTTAGTCTGCGTTCCGTTTAAGAACCCCTTTCCTTCCAGACCGCCGGAACCAATGGCAATAACGCTCTGATGCACATTATATCCCGCACCCGATATATCATCATCAAGACCAAGAAGCACGTTGATACGCACTCTCTGATGCGGTTCAAGCACATCGTTCAGCACATAGTCGGCAGAATAGAAGAATGCAGTGCTGCCAATGGCAAACAGCGCAATGTAAAGATAGTTGGATATTCGTGTGGCAAGCCACTGGCGCAGCAGATAGAACAGTATGCAGATGCTTACGGCAAACTGAACGTACACTACATTGAACGGTATCACATAAAGTGAGAAAAGTATTGCTATTATCGTAACCAGTGCCGAATAACCTATGATCTTAAACGTATGTTCTTTCTGTCTGCAATACACATACACCATTACCGAAGTAAAGAGCTGCACAAGGATAAGTACCGAGAACTTACCCACCGACGTGGTGTCGAACAGCATCATGACATCCTCGTAACGTATGCCGACCACGAAATACACCACCATGGCAAATGCCGTGAAGAGCACGCCTCCGGGCATTCCTTCGCGATAGAACATAAGGAAGAATGCTGAATAAACAAGTGCCGAACCCGTCTCTTTCTGTAATATGATGAACACCATCGGCATGAGAACGATGGCACAGGCAGCACCGAAATGACGCCAGTTGGATATGTCGAAGCCATAGGAACTCATCAGTTTGGAAACGGCAAGTGCCGTGGCAAACTTAGCAAACTCTGCCGGCTGCATTCGTAACGGTCCTAACACAAGCCACGACCGGGAACCTTTTATCTCGTACGGATTAAAGATAGTGGCTATAAGCAGCAGCATAAGAAATCCGAATATGACGTATGCAAAAGTATCGTAGAATCTGTTGTCGAGCATAAGTATCACGAAACCAAGACACATCGACGAGGCAATCCACACTATCTGCATACCCGAACGTGTGTCCATGCTGAACAGGTCGGTATCGCCATACGTATAGCTTGCACCGCACACGCTGAACCATCCAAATATAAGCAGCGTTACGTATATGGCAATCGTCCACCAGTCGAGCGAGCGAAATACTCCTTGTTCTTTATTTCTTGCAGGATACATATTCTATTGTTTAGGTTTAGCTGTCTGTTTCTTTACTTTGAGAGAATCGGCAGGCAGCGGCTTCTTAACACGTACCGAATCATCACCGAGTTCGTTCTTGAACAGCTGGTCGGGAGTGACACTTATAAGATGCCTGCTCTGTATCTCAGAAGCCTTTACTTCAGAACTCTCCGAAAGGCAGCCGTTAATATACTGTTCCATTATGAGTCCGCCGATAGGAACGCCATACGTAGCACCCCATCCGCCATTCTCCACATACACGGCTACGGCAATCTTAGGACTGCTCATCGGGGCAAAGCCCATGAATACCGAGTGGTCCTTACCCTTGTTCTGCGCCGTACCTGTCTTACCGCACATCTCAAGATTACTTGCTCCAAGCATACGGCAGGTACCTCCCAGTGCCGAACTGCGCATTCCCTGAACCACAAGTTCGTAGGCTTCTCTTCCAGCCTTTGTGTAATGACGTTCAGAATACTTTTTATCTATTTCGCCGCCCTCTATTTCTCTTACGAGATGCGGAGTGTAATAATATCCCCTGTTGGCAATAGTTGCTCCGAGGTTGGCTATCTGCAACGGAGTAAGGTTCACCTCACCCTGTCCGATAGATATACTTATCACGGTAAGTCCGTTCCACGAACCTCTGTAAGCCTTGTCGTAGTATTTAGCATTAGGAATAAGTCCTCGTTTCTCGCCCGGCAGGTCTATGCCCAGACGATAGCCGAAGCCCATGCTCACCATATAGTCGCGCCATGTGTCCATGGCCTGCTGAACATTCTTATACTTCTTACGGTTACCTATCATGTAATAAAGTCCCCAGCAGAAATAGCTGTTACAAGAGGTACTGAGTGCAGGAACTACCGGAAGAGGTGCTCCGTGCGAGTGACAGCCTACATGAAGACCGCGATAATAGAATCCGTGGGTACAGGGATAAAGTGTATGCTGATTGACAATGCCTTCCTGGAGGAACGTCAGAGCCTGTGATGTCTTGAACGTAGAACCCGGAGGGTACTGTCCCATGATGGAACGGTTGAGCATAGGCGTATTAGGATCCTGCGAGAGTTTCTTCATCACGGTCCACCTGTTTCGTCCCGTCATCTTACGGGGATCGAACGTAGGTGACGATACCATACAGAGCACCTGACCTGTAGACGGCTCTATGGCAACGATACTGCCTACCTTTCCTTCCATAAGTCGCTCGCCAAGTGCCTGAAGACGAACGTCAAGACTCAGCGTGAGATTCTTTCCGGGTATAGACTTCTTATCAAATTCTCCGTTACGGTAACTGCCCTGAATTTTTCCGCTGGCATCACGTAACAATATCTTAACACCCTTTTCTCCACGAAGTTCAGTCTCGTAAGAACGTTCTATACCTAACTTTCCGATATAGTCGCCGGGGATGTAGTAGTCGTCTTCCTCAATGTCAGCGGGAGATACTTCGGCAACATCACCGAGGACGTGAGCGGCATAGGGATATTTATAACGGCGAATGCTTCTTCGTGTGATATAGAATCCTGGATATCGGAAAATCTTTTCATTGAACACACTGAATTCCTTATCGCTGAGCTGACGCATGAAAAGCTGCTGCGTATACTGTGAATAACCAGGATTCTTACTGCGGTCCTTTATGTTATTCATGCGCTGTATAAAGAATTCCTTTGTGATGCCCAAGGTCTTACAGAAGTCGGCGGTGTCAATGCGGCCCTTAGCCTCTTTCATCACCACCATTATGTCGTACGACGGCTGGTTGAACACCAACAGCTGACCATTTCTGTCGGTTACGACGCCGCGCGAAGGATATTCTATTTTCTTGAAGAATGCGTTACTGTCGGCATTCTTCTTATAGTCGTCGCTCATAATCTGTAGTACAAACAGACGCACTATGTACACCACCACTATGATAGTGGCGAGAGCGGCAATTACAAACTTTCTTTTTTCTAATTCGTAAACCTTCAATTTCTCCCCTCCCCTTAAAGATTATCTCTTTCCTAAGTTAGCGGCAACGAATACAAACAGCAGCGTAAGTGCAGAACTTCCGCCAACGTCGGCCAGCCATCCTAAGAAATTAAAGAAACTGAATGTCTCAAGCGTAAAGAACACGATATTATGCAGAAGTATCATGGCACCTGCATAATAAAGATACTGCGTCACACCAATCGACATGGGCGAGGCAACAAGGTTTTCTTCACTGTCGTGCTGTATGAATATCTCTAAGAACGGGGGCTTTACGGCTCCTATCAGCGTCATGGATGCAGCGGTGACACCGGGAGTATTACTCAGGATGTCCACGGAAAGTCCCATAACGAAGCACCAGAGAATTGTTGCACTGCGCGAACAGTTACGCGGCAGTGACAGTGCGAAGTAAATAAAAAATAAAGGGGTGGCACAACCGAACAATAAGATATTATTGAGCAGTAAAGCCTGTAGAAGGCATAACAGAATAAGGACGCCTATGCGTTTTAATATATCTATGTTCATTGCTTTACCGAATAAAAAAAATTATTTACCCATTACCTTGACAGAGTCTTTTGCTGACTGCAAAAGCTGCATCTTCTCCGACATTTCATAATCTTCGATAACGCATACGTCACGAAGACGTGCAAAGTCGGTATAAAGTTTTATCTTCAGCATATACGACATTCCGTCGGCTGAATCGTATATGTTCGTAATCTTTCCTACGGCAATGCCCGGAGGGAAAACGAACGAATAGCCGCTCGTTACCACGGAGTCGCCTTTCTTAAACTTGGCATGACGCGGAATGTCATCGACATAAGCCTCATTGCTTGCCTTGCCATCCCAGCGAAGGTATCCGAAGTAGTTGCGGTTGCGTATTGCTACGCTGATGTTAGAGTGCGAGTTGAGCACAGGGATTACGACGGAATAATGCTCTGAAACGAGATACACAATTCCTACGAGTCCCATTCCGCATGCCACACCCATGTTCTCGCGTATTCCGTCTGCACGTCCCTTATCTATTGTGATAAAGTTATCGCGGCGGTCTACCGAATTGCCCACCACCTTGGCGGGTATAAGTTTAATGGCAGCAGAATCAAGCCCTGCCACGAGGGTGTCTCTGCCGCCATTTAGTTCGTTTATCTGTTCGGATAATATTTTGGCGCGCTGTTCGAGCATGATGTTTCTGCGGGTAAGCTGTTCGTTAAGGGTAGTAAGGTTAAGATAACTTATAACCTTAGAGTCCCACTCGTACACCTTGCCTGCCACGACATTGGCCGATGTGAACCACACGCTGCCCTGATAACTGTTGAAGCGAAACAACAGAATGAAGCACAGAAGCTCCAGTATCGCAAACAAAAACCAGTGGCAATACTTTATTAAGAATCCAAGCAGATTGTGCATATTATCTCATCAGGAACGAGAAACGCTCCACATTCTTCAGTGCAATGCCCGTACCGCGTGCTACGCTGTGCAGCGGATCTTCGGCAATATGGAACGGGATATGAATCTTATCTTGCAGACGACGGTCGATGCCTCTGAGCAGAGCACCGCCACCACTGAGGTAGATACCGTTCTTCACGATATCGGCATAAAGCTCTGGCGGAGTGTGTTCGAGTGCATTGAGTACGGCGTTCTCTATCTTTGCCACAGTCTTGTCGAGACAGTGTGCAATCTCCTGGTAACATACGGGCACGTGCATAGGAAGTGCAGTGATACGGTTAGGTCCGTCTACTACATAATCCTCCGGAGCCTCATCGCCAAGGTCGCTGAGTGCAGAGCCTACATGTATCTTGATACGTTCTGCCATACGCTCACTCACCTTTACGTTGTGCTGACGACTCATATATTCCTGAATGTCGGCTGTGAGGTCGTCACCTGCCACACGTATAGAGTTGTTAGAAACAATGCCGCCAAGTGAAATAACGGCAATCTCAGTACTTCCGCCGCCGATGTCTACAATCATGTTTCCTTCGGGAGCCTCAACATCAATACCGATACCTATTGCAGCTGCCATGGGTTCGAAAATCAGATAGACATCACGTCCGTCTGCATGTTCTGCCGAGTCGCGTACAGCACGCAGCTCAACTTCGGTAGAACCCGAAGGCACGCCGATAACCATGCGCAGAGACGGTGAGAAGAAGCGGTTTCTGCGATGAACCATCTTGATGAGTCCTCTCATCATCTGTTCGCAGGCTGAGAAGTCGGCAATAACACCGTCTCTCAGAGGGCGTATGGTGCGGATGTTGTCGTTAGTCTTCTCGTACATCATCTTTGCCTCGTTGCCCACCGCAATCATCTTGTCAGTGCGTCGGTCGAGTGCCACAACGGAGGGTTCGTCTACAACAATCTTATCATCGCTGATGATGATTGTGTTAGCCGTTCCGAGGTCCATTGCAACCTCCTGTATAAATGAAAATAATCCCATTACTTTTTTCCTTAAATTTTAGCTCTTTTCTTATTTGCTAAACCATGCGTGGATGGCTGTGTCGTAGTGACTGCTTACACCGAAAGCTCTTTCAGCAAACTGCTTGCGCTCTTCGATTTCTGTCTTAGCACCGTTCTTCTTAACGATGTCGAGCAGCATACCGTATTCTTTCTTGCTCGGTACGATAACTACGTCCTTGAAGTTCTTAGCTCCGGCACGGATGAGAGAGATACCGCCAATATCAATCTTTTCGATGATGTCGACTTCGCTGGCACCGCTTGCTACTGTTTCTTCAAACGGATAGAGGTCTACGATTACGAGGTCAATCTCAGGAATCTCGTACTTAGCCATCTGTTCCTTATCGCCTTCGTTATCGCGACGACCGAGGATACCGCCGAAAATTCTGGGGTGCAGTGTCTTAACACGACCGCCGAGGATAGAAGGATATGTTGTCACTTCTTCTACTGCCTGGCATTCGTAACCCTGTTCTTCGATGAACTTCTGCGTACCACCTGTTGAGAGGAACTTTACGCCTTCTTTATTTAATACACTCAGCAATTCTCCAAGACCATCCTTGTGAAATACTGAAATAAGAGCTGTTTTGATTTGTTTTGTTCCGGCCATAATTAATGAGTTTAGACTGCAAAGTTAATAAAACACCATGACAATGTATATATGTTTTTTCAAAAAACATGTTAATCTGCCCGCTTTTATTGAATTATATACAAATATACTGTGAATCAGGGTGCACAAAGTTTACACATAGGTGTTTATGTATATTTCATTACATCTGCAAGGTATTTGTATAATTGGTTGGAAAAACACCTGATTCTATCTGTATTTATTGGATTTTTAGTATCTATAATTCGTTAATATATAAATAAAAATATTGTATATTTGCATGACGTACGGTAATCATCGCATTTGGACGAGTACTTCTACAGAACTTAAATCTATAAAACATAAATTTTTAATATGGGATTTCGCAAGAATGCAACAATAAATATTATGAAACAGAGAAATGCATTCACTGTAATTTTTCTGTTTTTTACATATCTTTCAATGCATGCACAAGAGATTTATCACGGCAAGGTTGTCGACGATAATCGTCAAGCAGTAGCGTCAGCAAATGTAGTGTTACTCAATGATAAAGATTCTACATTTATCGTAGGTGTTACAACAGGAGAAGACGGAAGCTATAAAATAACAAGCAAGGAAAAGGGACTGTTGAAAATATCATGTATTGGTTATGAGACAAAGATAATCCAGGCAAAGCCCAACGAATATCAAACTATTTCACTCCCGTTTAAAGCAACTGGTTTGGACGAGGTTGTAGTGAAGGCAAGTCCTGTTCACATCAAGAATCTTGATGACGGCATCATTTACAACCTTGCAAAAGACAAATATGCTCAGAAAGACAATCTCCTGAATGCGTTGAACCGTATTCCGTTACTTATGGTAAGCAGTAACGGAACAATCAATGTGGCAGGCAAGAACAGTTATGTAGTTTATCTCAACGGAAAACCTTATCATATTGCCAATGCCGATCCGGGACAGGTTCTGAGAAGCATTCCCTCTTCCGACATAAAACAAGTGGAAGTAATCACCCGTCCTGCCCAAAGGTTCGGTGAAAGCGCACCTGTGATAAACATCATTACAAGAGGTAATTCTCTTGAAGGTTATCACGTAAACATAAATGGCATGGGTGCCACCACACCTAAAGCGACAGGTGCTGCATCATTTTTAGGTATCAAAAATAATGTACAGTTTTATGCCGGATATACTTATGATTTATGGGGACAGCGCGATGTACGCTGGCGTCATGAATACAAATTTGGAAACGAGAAAAGTACGTTTTCTTCTTCTGATAAGAATCATCGGAACAGACATACCCATCTGGGACGCGCGTTATTTCAATGGGACGTGGATACATTACGCCAGGTGTATGCCGATTTTCATATAGACGGTATAGAACTTAATGAAAGGACATTCTATGACCAAGGTAATCTGAATGATAACGAGGTGTCTGGTTATAAGAGCGTAAGTGATACATGGGATGCATCATTGGAAACGAATATCATCTATTCAAGTCGTTTCAAGAATAGCAAAGCACGCAAATGGAGAGTGGGATATAGATTTACGCTTAATCCAGATAACAGGGATTATCTGATAGAACAACTGACGGCTAATTCAACTACAAGGTCTAAGACCAAAGGCAGGTTGTACACTCATAATCTACAAGTTTTCAGAAGAGTGAATTTCACAAAACAGTTATTCTCCTATTTCACACTGAATACACACATCCGAAAAGGTTCGTCCGATTCGGATTACCTCAATGGAACGACTGTGAATCATGACGATGAATTCCGGTACACACAAATACTGGGTTCGTTTGATTGGAGAACGATATGGTATATGACTAAATCTAACGACCTATGGCTCGATTTCACTAATAAGTTTGAATATGCAGACGACAAGTCAACCGACATGGATTCGCATCGCCAGTCGTTTTCCTATATTCCGTCTGTGAAACTGACATGGCAGCCCAACTGGGACAATGAGTTCTCGTTAGCATTCAACTCGCGTATCAGTCGCCCATCGCTCCAGATGCTAAATCCTTTCATCGGGGGTAAGACCAATAATGACGTAACTCAGGGCTCACCTGAATTAAGAAATGCCAGGTCGTATGCTTTATCACTGGGATATTCTTACTTAGGAAAGAAACTTACCATCTTTCCTACAGTGACCGGCAGTTTTACTCGAAACGCGCTGATGGGTGTATTCGATACAGATAAGACAAACTCTCTGCTAATCGAAACCTACAGCAATATCAGCAAGGTGAAGACGTTGTCATTTGAATTGTTCCTTGCTTATCGCCCCTGGCAGTGGCTAACGCTGCGTAACGTTTCTTCATGCGGTATACAGAACATAGCGGATGACAATAAGGCATTGGATCAGTCTGATAGATTTTATCGATCTGCATCGACCGTAACTTTTAATCTTCCCCAGAATTGGAAGTTTGAGACTCGTTTCAATTGCTATAAGGTTACGCCTAAGGCCTGGGTAACATACGAATCAGGGACGATGTATGGTTTCTCATTGTCTAAGACTCTGATGAAAGGCAATATGTACGTAAGCGTCTTTGCCGACAGTCCGTTTGCCAAACATGGTGAAATGGATTCACACACACTCCTTTCCGCTCCTAACGTATCGTATGATAAATTATGGAAAGTTCAAGTAAGATGCGTTGGTATCGAAGTGTCTATAAACTTGAACAGAGGTAAGAAAGCAGGACTGAAACGTAATACTTCACTTCAAGATACTGATATTAAAACTGGTATTTGATAATGACTTATAGAAAAGTAAGTCGTAAGAGTATCTGTGTAAGCATGTATTTACAGGCTATGAATGATAGAATTTCTTCATAAAAGAACTGTTATTCTTCTTCATAGTCAGAAACCGGACGTATGGTCTGACCTATATAACGGCGCATCCAGTTGCCAGAATAATAGAACTGTTTGTCGAAATCAAGATAATAGGCATCTTCTTCTGAATATTCTATCGGCGTAGAACTCCAGTAATATCCGTCACATCCTGCGCCGAAGGCAGAGGATTCTATTAAGAAACCTGCTGCGGGAAGAAATATACTGTTTCCGTTAGGACCTGTTACGAGCATTCCGAAGATGTTATTAAAGAGAACTCTCTGCCATCGACATTTCTCGCACAACTCATTGATTTCTGTATTTGTAGGTATTCGTGCCGGACTTCCCCAGCTGACACGAGCGGCATCATACTCCACGTCACCTGAAATATCCCACATCACCTTATCGCCAGACGCATTTTCGTTCTTAGAATACTGTTCCTTTGGTAATGTCTCACCCCATGCAAAGTAGTAGCCATACTGTTCTGGTCGCTCGGCACCGATGTTACATGCAGCCCACTTCACGCTAAGTCCCAAATCCACGAACTCTTTTCCAAGGACATTAACGATACTGTCCAGCTGAGAAGATGGAATTGTGATTACCGTGCCGTCGGTCTTGTATATTCTAACTCCCTGTGCATCAGCATTCATTCCGCAGAACAGAATGATAATGAACAGTATAATGAATCGTATGCCTTTCATACTTTATTTTATGGGTTGTATCAGATTTTTAATTCGGTGTGCTAAGATAATCATATTTATTTCAATTTTCAAGTATTTTTAAAGAAATAAGTATTTAAATACATTTATGACATAGAAAGTCATCCGTTTTCTATCCCCAAGTCGTTAAAACATATAAGGATTTTGACTTCAGGACATACGGATGTATCTCGTTTTCACAGATGAACATTACGCAAAAGGGCATAAAAAAGCGGAACATAAAAAATATGCTCCGCTTCTGTATATTGTCGTAAGGATATTACAAAAGTTTCTTGAAGTGATCTTCAATCTTTGACTTTGTCATTCCGCCTACAGTCTTATCAACAACTTCACCGTTCTTGAAGTAGAGGATTGTCGGGATGTTACGAATACCATACTTCATGGCTACTTCGTCAGCTTCTTCAACGTCGCACTTACCAACAACGATCTTACCATCATATTCCTTAGCAAGTTCTTCAACGTACGGAGCAATCATACGGCAGGGACCGCACCATGTAGCCCAAAAGTCAACAACTAAAGGCAGTTCGCCTGTTCTATACTCTTCGAAATTTGCGTTTGTTATCTTAACTTCCATTTTTTATATATTTAAAGGTTATTATTTTGTTGCAAAAATAACAATTTAAAACGTTTATCGCAAATATGTAGACATTAATTTTATTTAATAATTGCGATGTATCAGCATTTTACGGTTCTCGTTCCGTCTGCCTCAACAGTAATGTTTACTTTTATTACGTCCTCGGGCAGAAGGTCTTCTACCAGTTCGGGCCATTCTATCATGCACACTCCGTTACCGTAAAAATAGTCTTCGTAACCCATGTCATAAACTTCTTCGAGCTTCTTTATGCGGTAGAAGTCGAAATGATAGACGGGGGCTGAGAGAACCTGTGACGTGTATTCGTTTACAATGGCGAATGTAGGTGACGTAACAACGTCATCTACACCGAGAGTCTCGCATACGGCTTTAATGAACGTTGTCTTGCCAGCACCCATATTTCCATAGAATGCGTAGACATCGCCTTTCTTAATCTGTGTGGCAAACTGCTGTGCGGCAGCACCTATCTCGTTTAAACTGTTTATTTTTATTTCCATCGTTTATTATCTTTTTCGTTTTGTAAGTGTAACTATAGGGATAAGCATCTCTTCCATCGACACACCGCCATGCTGGAAGGTGTCTTTGTAATAGGATACATAATAGTTGTAATTGTTAGGATATGCAAAGAATGCATTGCCCGTGGTGAATACGTAAGATGTACTGAGGTTGGGAGCCGGCAGATACACCTGCGACGGGTCTTTGATTGTGAACACGTCCTTACTGTCGTAACTGAGGTTTTTACCCAGTTTATAGCGCAGGTTGGTATTGGTGTTCTTGTATCCCACAATCTTTACAGGTTTCTGAACACGGATGCTTCCGTGGTCGGTGGTAAGGATTACGGTGTAGTCGGTATCGGCAAGATAGTCAATAAGTTCTGACATTACCGTATGGCGGAACCAGCTGAGCGTAATACTGCGGTATGCTGATTCGTTATTGGCAAGTTCGCGCACCATCTTCGACTCTGTACGTGCATGCGAAAGCATATCAATAAAGTTGACCACAAGTACATTGAGGTCGTTATCACGCAGGTTGGGCAACTGCTGCATGAATTTCTCAGCACCAGCCGAATCGTTTATCTTATTGTAAGAGAAGGTATCGTGACGGCGATAACGATCTATCTGTGTCTGAATTAACGGACCTTCGTTGAGGTTCTTGCCTTCTTCAGAGTCTTCGTCTACCCACAGGTCGGGATACATATTCATTATATCCTCGGGCATTAGTCCGCTGAATATTGCGTTACGGGCATACTGAGTAACTGTAGGAAGAATACTCATATAGAGGTTTTCGGTGATGTCAAACTTATCGCCAAACTCTTCGGCAACTATACGCCACTGGTCGTAACGGAAATTGTCGATGACAACCATAAACACCTTCTTACCCTCATCAATCAAAGGGAATACTTTCTGAGCCATCAGGTCGCAACTCAGCAACGGACGCTGAACATCGGCTGCCGGCTTGTTCTGAGGACGGTTGCGTCCGCTGAATGTCTGACATGTAGAAATCCACGATACATAGTTTTTTCTGATGTACTTGGCAAAGGCCTTATTGGCTTCTTCCTTCTGCATCTCAAGGATTTCCTGCATTGAACTGCCGGCACTGCTGAGTTCAAGTTCCCAGTGTACTATCTTCTTATAGACTTCTACCCAGTCCTCGAACGTACGGCACTCCTCTATCTTGAACGAAATATTCTGAAATTCCTCACGATAGCCTGTCTGTGTTACCTCAGAAACTATCTCTTTCTTATGGATGTTCTTCTTCAGTGTAAGAAGTATCTGATTGGGATTTACGGGCTTTATGAGATAATCGGCAATCTTAGAACCTATGGCACGGTCCATAATGTTCTCCTCCTCGCTCTTTGTTACCATTACGACAGGAGTAGAAGGAGCTATTTCCTTTATCTTTTGCAGAGTCTCAAGTCCGGTAAGTCCGGGCATCATTTCATCAAGGAATATAAGGTCGTACGTGCGGTTACTGCACATATCAATTGCATCTACGCCGTTACTGACGGTGTGTACCTCGTAACCTTTCTTCTCTAAGAATATTATATGTGCCTTGAGCAGTTCGATCTCATCGTCTACCCATAGTAATAATCCATTCTTCATTGTTTAAAAGCCCTCCAGTTCTATATATTCGTCATAAGAAGCATCATCGTCTTCTTGTTTCTTCTTTTTCTTATCTTTTTTGTCTTTGTTATCCTTCGGCGTAAGGTCTTCCTCATCTCCGAAATAGATATTTATCTCGTCTTCTTTTTCTTTCTTATCCTTCTTTTTTGTAGTGTCTTCAGAACCTCCGCCAAGATCTATTGTGAGTCCGGTATCGTCGTTCTCGTAATTCTTTTCTTTCTCTACTGGGATTGACAGTCCGTCATCAACAGGTTCTAATTCTTTCTTCTTTTTCTTTTCTGACTGTACAGGAACAGAGACACCGCTTTCATCAATGGTTTCTTCCTTCTTCTTCTCTTTCACCGGAATAGAAATACCACCATCATCAACGGGTTCCAATTCTTTCTTTTCCTCCTTTACGGGAACTGAAACACTGCCATCATCAACAGGCTCTGCCTCTTTCTTTTCCTCCTTTACAGGAACTGAAACGCTGCCGTCATCAACGGGTTCTGCCTCTTTCTTTTCCTCCTTTACAGAAACTGAAACACTGCCTTCATCAACAGGCTCTGTCTCTTTCTTTTCCTCCTTTACAGGAATTGAAACGCTGCTGTCATCAACGGGTTCTGCCTCTTTCTTTTCCTCCTTTACAGGAACTGAAACACTGCCATCATCAACAGGCTCCGTCTCTTTCTTTTCTTCCTTTACAGGAATTGAAACACTGCCATCATCAACAGGCTCCGTCTCTTTCTTTTCTTCCTTTACAGGAATTGAAACACTGCCATCATCAACAGGCTCTGATTTCTTCTTATCATCAAGAGGTACAGAAACACCATCGTCCACAGCACCCTCGTCGAGCGTCTTCTTTCCACCATCCATAGGAATAGAAATACCATCATCAGCAGCTCCGCCAGTATTATTCTTACCAGGTTCGAAGATATTAAATCCGTCTGAATCCGCAGCAGGCTGTTTATCATCCTTCTTATCTCCTAAACGGTTATCATCTACCTTATTGACATCCTCAGGCTCAAGCAACAGAGGTTCGGATGATATCTTAAGAGGAACGAAATGTTCTTCGTAGAACTTCTCATATTCTTCGTAGCTGTACTGTTTACCTACGAGGTCGATATTTTCCTTGCTTATTATGAGCGTACGGCATTTCTCAAGAATCTTGACGGCTGCGGTATTATCATAGAGCATACGCACATACTGCAATGCTTCGTCGTAATTACGGAAACCGCTTACCTTCATAAATGCCAGGAGATCGTCGCCTGTTAACTCAATGTCGAAGTTTCGCACAAGGAAGTTAGAGAAATTGAACTTGGCTAACTGGAACAGCAGTTTGTTGGCATCAATAGAGTCGGGACTGTATGCTATCACATACGAGAACTCCGTGTTACGCTCTAAAGAAAGCTGCTGATTATTAATAGAATCGCTATCGCTCATTACAACAGTACGTCTGCTCCATACGTCTTCAAGATCGAACTTACCTCCGCGCAACTGTCTGCCATCCTTAACGCCATTTACTATCATACCTGCCAATTCGCTAATACGACCTGACGGGAATTTCTCTACTACTTCGTTCATTGCAGTCAGACATCCTTCGGAATCACCGGAATTAAGTTTAGACAGTCCGCCTATAAATATGAACTTCTGTCTGTTAGCTCCTAACGGGAAGCGGTCGTCTGACATCTTCAAATTTGTCATGACGGTAGTGAAATCATCTTTCTTGAAAGCATCGTAAGCTGCCGCGTAAAGCGAATCTTCTATGTGTACGCCATATTTTGCATTCTCAACGAAATACGGATCTGACAATATGGTTGTGAAATCGCTCTCCGCATAGGATGCTTTCATCTTAGCAAGATATTCCTGTGCCTTAGACGGCTGGTTCTTACGCATGTAAAGGAGATAGAGGTGATACATCGCCTCGTCGTTACGATCGTAATCGGGGAACGAATCAGTCAGTCGTGTGAGGTACTTCTCGCACAACGGCAGGTTATCAAGACGGTCCTTGAAAATAATACCGGCAGAAAGAAGTCCTTCCTTTATTATCTCATTACTTGCCTGTACCTGTTCTTCGGTAAACGGAATCTCCTTAAGATAATATTCGCGCTTGTGAGGATCGTTCTGTGCACTGTCTTCGAGTGCAGCAAGTGAATCTTCTATGGCATCGAGAGCAGCAAGAGAATCGGCAAGAGCATCCATTGCAAGTGTCTCCACATCACCGGTGGCTACCACCGACTTGTTAGAACGCTGCCAGTTATCTTCGTTTTCACGTTTTCCCCAGCGCTTCTTGAAATTAGCCTTACCCTGACTTACGGCAATGGGATTATAGAAATACCATAAGCCTTTCTTATCATTACTTTCGGGTCTGTTAGGACGACGGTCTAAAATATTACGATCGCCTCCCTCTTCGGCCATCTTCTGATTAGCTATTTCCTCATCCTTGAGTCTCTTTTCTTCTTTTTCTTTCTCTATCAGCGCCTCTATCACTCTGTCAATAGCCTCGTTACGTTCTTTCTCAGGCATCTTGGCGAGCATCTGCAGAGAGTCCTGAAGATGTACGGCATCGGTAGACGGAACTAACTCATCGAGTACCTTAGAGCGTTCTGACAGCTGCTCGTAGTCATCACGTTCCTTGTCAAGCAGTCCGATAGCTTCACCATAACAGCGCTGTGCATCATTGAACTTCTCTAAACTCCAGTATATATCGCCTAAACGAAGAAGAAGGACACCCTTCTCTATTCCGTTACGGGTAGACTTGACATTTCCTTTTTCATAAGCTCGTACGGCCTCTACGGTATCTTTTTCTGCCATATAGATATTACCCATGGCATAATATACCTGGTCGAGATATTCGTTATTGTTATCCGACGCCGCCATACGCCTAAGTTTCTTTATCATCTTCTTAGGCTTACGGCCCGACATAACTTCTGTCATGGCTATACGTGCATTGAACTCAAGCATATAGGGCGGATTCTGACGAACCACTTTCTTAAAAGACCGGTATGCATCGTAGTTATTACCTTTTATGGCATATATCTGACCTAAAAGGTAGTATTCGCGGGCTCTCTGCACACGACGGCCTTCGTGCTTGATTACTTTCTTAAGATATGGTATGGCTTCGTCGTAACGTTTTGTAGCGATGTAATAATCTGCAAGGGTGTAATCCCATTCCTTACGTGCACGACGGTCGATGGAATCACGGCGCATCTTCGTGATCACGTCCTCTGCATCATAGTACCATCCTTCTTCTACGTAACATTTTGCAAGCCATGCTCGTGCCTTTCCGTATATAGGCGGCTGTGTAGAGTAGATTCGGCTCATGTAATTGAAAGTGGATGCTGCTTCGTCGAAATCACCTTTCATAAACTGCGAACGACCCATAAGAAGCCATGCCTTCCACAAGAACGGGTTGTATTCCTTACGGTTGAGCCACTCTATGTCTTTCTGTGTCTTACGCTTTCCCTGTTTCCATTCGGGACGACGCTTTATACTATGTATCTTGATTGCTTTCTGACACTTCTCTATGGCCGTGGTAAAGTTAGCCTCACCTAACTTTCTGCTCTCCTTATTGCCTACGGTATAGAGAGGTATCATCTCTGTGAAATTGTCTTTATTGCTCTTCTCCTTTTCGGTAGCACCATCGATATATGCCACGCTGCCATTATAATATGTGTTGTAACGGGCATTAAACGAATGCCACCAGCGACTCTGCGGGGTGTTCTTCTGTACTGAACATCCGGCAAGAATCATTATCATGATGACTGATATGACCGATACATTGGTTTTTCGCAATAAATTCATTATTTTTCTTTTATCAGTTTTCTAACATTAAAATCAGTTCGTCTTTTATCTGGTCGGGAACTTCGATGCTGCGCTGATTGAGACTCTTAAACCAGTCGCGGACTTCTTCCTGACGCATTGAATAAAGGATGTCCCTGAATTCTTCAGCCTCCTTGTCGGTGTATTCTGACGAATGCCTGCCTCTGAATCGGTCAAGTTCTTCGTCATCGAAATATTCTGGTTCTTCGTATTCATCGGTAATACAGGTTCCTGTACATCCTTCGAGCGAACATGAAGAACATGACGCACTTTCGCCAAGGGCTGGAGGCTGCTGCGTTTCTTCTCCCTCATCGGTCTCTGACGGATGTTTCTTTCCGATATGGACCGCTAATATTATTAGAAACGCTAAAAATACGAAAACTGATATTGTAACCCACAACATATTTTAAATTATTCTTCTTTTCTTATCTCAAAACCTACTTTCTCAAGGTCTTCCCAGAAGGTCGGATATGATTTGGACACTACTTCGGGATTGTTAATGGTAAGTCCGGGATATTTTATTGAAAGCGGTGCAAAGGCCATTGCCATACGGTGGTCGTCATAGGTATCTATCACGATATGATCGTCGGCTTTTGTTTTCTTTCCATCCCAGCTAAGTGTATTACCGTCTTCTTCTGTAAGAACGATACCTAATTTCAGCATCTCGGCCTTCATCGCCTTTATTCGGTCGGTTTCCTTTAATCTGAGAGTCGATATTCCGGTAAACTTAAACTGAATATCTAACGCAGCACAGCAGGCTACAAATGCCTGTACCTGATCGGGCTGGTTACTAAAATCGTATTCAAGACGCGGAAGGATGCAGTTATGACGTGTTATCGTCATTGTCTGACTTCCTGTTTCCTTATCGGTTGTAAATGCCGTCTTTACTCCTAACAGACTGAACATATATCTTACAACAGAATCGCCTTGTCTTGAGCCGTCTTGCAGTCCTGTGAAATTAACTTCCGAATCATAGCTGTCGCACAATGCTAATACTTCATACCAGTAGGACGCTGCACTCCAGTCATTTTCAATGACAAACTTAAGGGGTTTATACTTTCCGGGAGTTACTGTTATTGTATCAACATCGGTCCATTCTACATCTGCCCCAAACTGCGACATGATGCATCTGGTAAGATCTATATATGGTTTTGAAACGACATCATCTAAAAGCTGGATGCTTAAAGGCTCGTCTAAAGTAGGTGCTATAAGAAGGAGGGCTGTAATAAACTGAGAACTTACATTTCCTGGAATAGAAAGAGGTCTGCAATACAGATGTTTGCCTGTTATCTTCAGTGGAGGATATCCTTCTTCCTCTAAATATTCTATGTCTGCACCCATATATCGCAGCGCATCAACAAGTATTCCTATAGGACGATGTTTCATTCTCTCTGTTCCTGTAAGAATGCGAGTTCCCGGAGTTACCGCAAAATAAGCCGTGAGAAATCGCATTGAAGTACCGGCTGCCTTAATATCTACTACCGGCTCTGTACTTTTGAGAGCATCTATCATTACCTGTGTGTCATCACATACAGACAGATTCTCTGGAAGTATCCCGCCATCCGTAAGAGCCCATATTATTAATGCTCTGTTACTGATACTTTTAGATGAAGGCAGATTTATATCACCACATATCTTATTAGGAGCATATAATGTATATTTCATATTAGGTTTATCACTTTACTTTACGTTGCAAAAATAAGAATTTATATCGTTATACACAAAAATGTACTTGTTTTTTTGTTTTTCTGAAAATAGTTGGCAATTTATTTGCAAATATGCACAATAATACATACCTTTGCACTCGCATTCAAGAAATACGGGATGTAGCTCAGTCCGGTTAGAGTACGCGTCTGGGGGGCGTGTGGTCGCTAGTTCGAATCTAGTCATCCCGACAAAATGCAAGGCATTGTTAGTGAATAACTTTCAATGCTTTTTTTGTGTTTATACTTTTCGAATACATATATCGAAAAATAGTATTTTTTACTGGTTCTTAAGCTAAAAATTAAACCGAGAATTAAACCAGAAATGTACAATAAGAACAAATGTTTCTGTCATCTGCTACAAGAGTAAGACCTTGGCAAATGGTGAGCACCCCTAATGCTAAGAATCTCACAGTCAGGTAAATCGACGTACAAAAGCCTCGGTTTGTTAGCTCATGATTTATTCGTATTCTCATACCTTTGCAGTGGAATCTCGTTTGTAGACATTGCTAACCTTACAGCTGAAAATATCGTAGAGGACAACTAATGTACCTGAGACAGAAGATTCACAACAGCATCAACAATCTTTTATGTGATAAGGCAAAAAGACTTATCAGCAAGTATTCTTCTTACCGCAAAAGAGCAAAATATTTATTCCGATTTTGGATTATAAAGTTCATGTTACACATGTTCAGAAGTATGACAGAGTGCATAAAATCTGCCACCGTGTAAACCAAGAGCTGAAAGGAATCGCAAAAATACTGAATATTGAAGCTACCGTTACAACATATGAGCACATCATTCCTTCGCTACTATCCTTAAGAAGTTTGGAGTGAACATAGGTATAATTTCTCAAGATTTAGGGCACCAAGATATTAAAACTACAGAGATATATCTTAGCAAATTCGACAACCAGCAAGTTGATGAAGCTATGAAAAGCCTATTGTAATTCATTTTTATATAAGGTACACGTGAGGGAGAGTATAGACAAGACTACCCTTTTGCATATCAAAACACATATTTTATCCAACAGCAGATATCACCTTTATCCATACCATTTATATGCCCTACGGAAACCTTTATTCATAGCTTCTTTTACAGTAAATGCATAAAACTCTCCTTTATCTTTTATTTCAGCTGTCTTATACTGTTGGTCAAATGGTAGGTGATATATTTTATTACCATTGTTAATATTACATTTTATCCTTGGATATTCACCCATTGGTATTATTTTTACCCTTACATGTAAAAAGTCTGCAAATTTTTGAGCCGTATTGCTTAAAGGTGCAGTTGTTACAAGAAGTGGATACACCTTTATTTTGCTTCCTAAGACATCTTTGTGTTTAATGATATACTGTATAGTAGTTCCAAAAAGCTGACAGATAACATTTTCATGTATCTCCTTATTTTGACTCCACCTCTTACATTGGATAATTAGTATTTCATTTAAATTATTAAATAAATTATCTTTTTTAATCGCAATAATATCTCTTCCTAAATCATCTAAACCATGCTTTAGTCCAAACATCTCAGTTTCATAACCTTTGTTTCTTAAAAGCCAGCCAACATACATTTCGTAATCATCTCCAATCTCTTTTGGTGTCCTTTTTCTCTTTAAATAATTGTCCAATGCACGTTGATTCTTTTCTTCCAAAGACAACTTTTTATATTCATCTGCTGTAATCCAATCACGCACCCTGTCATAGTCTTTTTTAACTTCATCAATACTTTTTGCTATATCTCCTTCTTTTATATAATTTATATCTTCTACATATTTTTCTAACTCTGGAAACAATGACATGAGTGTTTCGTATTTATATAGCATTTCTTTGTACTGACATTCTACTTCTTTCGTTTTTTCTTTTAGTTCAGAAACAACATTTGCAGCTGTTCGCGCAGGATGGGACTTGTATTTTAAAATATCTTCTTCCTTTTTATAAATAGATGCCGTAAGATCTGAATACATAGAAGCTGAAAGTTTAAATGGCACAGTAGATTGTAAAACTGATTTTAGAGTAACGCAACGTTCTTTCTCTTTTTGAAGTAAGGTTTCAATCTTTTTCACTTCATGGAAATGATCTATTTCCATAGATCTCTTTTCTTCATAGAACTCATCTTCTTTTTTTTCTAAACTATGCATATAATGTTTACCCTGTATATATAATGCAATATAAGTGAAACATATTAGAAGTATAACTATCAATACTCCAAGTGTGTTAACCTCAATTTTATTTTTATACATTATAGATAGGAAAGCACTAAAATTTCCTACTAATAGTATAATTATAAGTATACAACATCCCCATGAAACTATATAAATGAATCGATTATTCATATGAACTAATAATAATTATTTAATTTATCAACGATAATATAGATTATATGCTTTATAAATCAGTATAAAATTAAGAATGTGTAGCATTTACAATAAATCTTTTGATTTTAAATTATATACATCCGTATAATCGGATTGCATTTTATAATATCTTATGTTTTCTTGACCTGCTAACAATTTTTTTATCGTATTTATATGTTTTTCAGGGCATTTATAACCAAAATATATACTTTCTATACATGAATTTTTGTCTAATGGGATTGTATGAAAATCACCTTTAATACCTGGTTCGTACGTAATTAGTCTGACTTCATTTTCATATGACCAATAAATGTCCTTTGTACATAATGCAATTGTGGTATTTAATTCTTCTTTTTCCAAATTAATCACATGGTCATTATTTACATATTCTATTGCCCGGCATCTTACAACCCTTCGTTTTTCATTAATATTTAAGAACTCTTTAGAGAACTTGTAGTTGATGCAAAATCCTCTATGATTATCAGCATAATGCGACCACATCAAAGTATTTCCAACCATTTCTCTTGCATTTTTATCTAAAACGCGTGTAAATGAGCGAATACGATATGATTTAAACGCTTCAAACATTATTGGAATCTGCAAACACTTTTCGTTCTCGTATTTTTGTTTTTCCAAAAACTCTCCCCATATTAACATAAGAGTGTCATAAGGATCGTTCATAACACTAGGATTGCACACAGTAATTTCATTATTTATCAAATCTGATAATGTGTATTCATTAAATTTTCTAAATGACAAAAAACTATATTCATTCTCTATACTCTTGATATGTAATGTAGCTATTTCATAATTTTCGAATGCTTTAAGCGACTTATCATGCTCTTTATTATATGCGTATATTTCTCCTGCTAAAAGATATAGATTCTTTTGAAATAACCTATCCTTTGTGTATAAATCTTCGGGGTGAAGATCAACTTTTACATTTAGCAAATAAATAGCTTTGTCCATCATTTCAGCAGCTTGTTTATATAATAATTTCTTGTATAAGAAAAAAGCATACAAATAAAATACCCATGTTGGCACTATTGTTTCATATTTGCTCAGTTTAGATTTTAACACATCAAAAGATTCCTCTTTACGAATCACCTCTGAATATATATTTTGTAATTCTTTTATATTTTCTAATTCTACCATAATTTACACATATTTATTTCATAAGATTCATATACAAAGCGTTTGGAATCTCAAATTCCTTATTATGATCAGCAAATATTATTAGTTTTAATTTCTCATTAAAGCCAATTGCCGTTCCTCCTTTCTACAATTTCTCCTTTGATTATATATAAGCTATTATGCTTTCATATTTAATTGTGCTAATACAAAGATAGTAATATTTTATAACTATTAATACATAAACATAATTAAATATAAAGCCCAATATCCATCTATATCCGTATCGTCAGCACCTCTTTTATATCCGTTAGGTAGTTGGGACTTTTGTTCTCACACTTTACCTTCCATGACTGCTTATCCTCTCCCTCTGCTGATAGTCTAATCGTTTTGGGTCCGTAACGATGATTCAACATATCAATAGCCTTCATCAATTCATTACGTTCTTTTTTGTTTGTAATGTCATCGAATAAGTTCTGCTGGATTGCGGAGTTGTCACATATGTTGCTTACTATAACACCTGATTTCTTGTAATATATACCCTCTCTGTATATATCTTGCAGTAATTCTAACGCAGCCTTTGTGATTTCGAGTGTATCTGATGTAGGTATTTCGAAATAATGTGTTGCTGCATTTCCATACTGCTTCAAATCCTATCTGAACCTATTGCTATATATAAATACCGTCACTGATCCGGCACAAGCATTCAGGGCTCTTAATTTATTACTACAGCTGCTTGCAAACGTAGCTACCAATGCTTTAAGAGAAGGAAGGTCTGTTATCATCTCACCAAAACTTCTACAGGTACATATATTCTGATTCCTGATTACCTCGCTCGTATCAATGCAGGGTATACCGTTTAGTTCGAGCCATGTTTGTTGTGCCAGCTTATAAAATCTGCTTCTTACCCATGACTCGCTTTTATCTGCAAATTCAAGAGGAGTACTGATGCCATAATAGTTTAATTTAGCGAGCGTCTACCTTCCTATTCCCCATATATCAGCAAGTTCAAACATAGAGAGAGCCTTGCGACGTTTCTCTTCATTATCTATCATACATACGCTACGATATCCCTTGTACTTCTTTGCGAACTTACTACCCATCTTTGCAAGCGTCTTAGAAGGAGCTACACATACACTTACCGGTATATCTGTACAAAGTTTTATTCTATCAGCAATATCCATCATAAAGTCTTCGAGGTTATACAGTCTTTCATAGCCATCAAGATAACAGAAGCTCTCATCGATACTGTAATTTTCAACGTGCGCTACTGATTTTCTAAGGATATTTGTCACCCTCTTATTCATTGCTGCATATAACTGCATATTTGTAGAGAATATCCTTACGTTATTAGCACGTACGATATCCTTCACCTTAAACAACAGATTTCCTCTGTACAGTCCCAATATTTTTGCTTCAGGAATTAAGGCTACGATACATCCATCACCTTATTCTTAACTCAGCAAGCCTTACAATCTCCGATGTTCATATTATAAACAAATATTAAATCATTATTGCAATAACTGTAGATCATATTAGTGAATTGGGGAAGTCATGCAAATACTATATTATAGTTGGGAAAATATTCTGTCATATTGACATAAGTAAATATACAGGTAAACAAATCAACGATTATCTCTAAAATATTGACTTTTTGTAGATACATAAATACGAGTGGCTACATGAATCAACATATAATGTGAATAAGAGACGACAGATAACTATATAACACACACCTCAGGAAAAACACTTATAGTTTACAGTATTTCAAGGAATTGTAATTTTACAAGGGATATTAAAGACATTCGGTCAGAGAAACAATCAGTATACTTTTCATTATACACTGACTGTCGTATCATCAGCACAATCACACACGTGACTGTCCACTGAAACGCACATACTCGTTAAAACATACACGTGAATATATATACCTATCATACACGTACATTCATATGTTGATTGCAATATCATCCGGTAACGTAGAAGACCATACTGCCATAAATTTAAGAGGCGACATCCATGCAGTCTTTTGATAAAGAACATTTGGTAAAATATGAATGACGGATGGACGTAAAACGTATTCGTCCGGAATACGCATTCTTATAGACAAAAAAACTTACTATGAAGAATTTTGTCCTAGAGCTTTGATACGAGAACAAGAAGACGTGATTATGAAATCATTACTTTACCTGGGACTGAAAGACACCTTCCGGATAAAGCATGCGGCATACATGCGGGCGGACAGCCGTGCCGTGAAGAAGAGGCTCAGTAGATAATCAATGGGGATAGCCATATAGCTTAGCGATTCTAAAA
>JAHHQW010000029.1 GCA_020026195.1 Prevotella sp. | reverse complement strand
TAAATTTGAAAAAAAAGATACTTTTCTGCACTTTTTGATTAAATCTTTACATTTTCAGCTCCGACACATATTATTATATATACGCGCGCGCGAAGACGATTTTCTATGTTTTTAAGAAACAAAGACAATAAGACAAAAGCCACTTTTTAATGAATTACTGTAAAGAATATTCATATCATTACTGTATTCTACATGATTTTGTACTATAAACACACGATTTATCTGCTGTTAGAAACAATATTTTACTCTTTCGATGATAATAAACAGCACAAAAGCAGATAAAATGGTAATTCATTGTAATAGAATCGAGCTATTAATCACTTTAATCATTAAAAAACACATATCCAGACAAAGATGTATGACATTAAAGCTCTAAAATTACATATATTAGGTATAACGAATATAATGTATACGCGTATTATAAAGGTGAAAAGGCAAATACGCATACAAACAGACGGTATTGCCATATAAAATTATAGCCGTACAATTATACAAAAGTACAATCATACGGCTATAATAGCGCTATATCTTAGTCCTAAGACGAAATTTAAGATACCTAATGCTATTAGGTAATTTCATTTTAGAAATAATAAGCTGCAGAAATCTGCCATGCATTAGAACGGCCTCTACCCATAATATCTCTTATAGAGTCAATATCGGCATCAAACTCACCGCTCTTTCCACAAACGATGTTATAGTTTGCAGTAATTTCGATTTTACTGAGGAACATAAGACCTGCACCTAAATTAAAGCTAAGTTCAGAGCTCTTCCATTTCCAATCTATTTCCTTGATTTCTTTATCACCCACATTGAATGAGAACTGAGGACCTGCGAAAAACAAAACACTTCCGAAAGTGCCCAATCCTATACTATAACGAGCATTAATAGGAATGTTGATACTTTTGCGAGAAATCTTTTTCTCGACAGCACCAGCTTCTGAGTCTTTAAGTTTTGCATCACGCTGATCATACAAAGCAGATGCATCAAGACCGAGACCTACTATAGGAAGATTGAATCTTACCGTAGGACCTACAAAGAAACCTGTACGGTTTGATGCATCAATGACATCACTGCTCAGTGACATATCAGTAATGTTCAAACCACCCTTCAGACCAAACTTAATCTGAGCCTGCGAAGGCATAGCCATAACAATAACGGCTATCAACAATAAATAACGTAAACTTCTCTTCATATTAGTTATATTAAAAAATTAATGTCTCTGTCTGCGCACTGATACACGAGCCGAAGATTTACCAGAACTCTTAGACTTTTCTCGTTTAGCCTTAACAGATCTGCTCTTCTTCTCTTTCATGCTTCTTGACTTACTCTTCTTTATCTTATGCCCCTTCTTGTCAACAAGCTGTTCTTGTTTAGCTATACTGTCAAGAGAGTCTTTACGGGCAACGTCACCCCAGATATTCTTTTCGAACATCTCAAGTTCCTTCTCTATCTTTTTCTGTTCCTTATTAAGAGTAGAATCATTCTGACAATACTGTGCCAATGTACGGCCAAGCATATTATTTGTCTTATATATCTTGCCTTTATACATATTCATTGTGAAATAATCATCCACAGACATGGTCGCAGCATTATTAAGATTACTTGTCATAATCATCTGCTTAGACAAATAAGGAGCAAGATCATCATATTTTACCCAGAACAAAGGATAAGGAGTACCCACATCTCCGAAATCATCTTCACGAGTCATGATAGGACACAGTGCAGAAACCTTTACATGGAAAGTAGATGTAGCCTGATCAAAATAAGCCGATTCCTTTATATAATAAGACTTCACTTCACGAGAGGGAATGTCACTATTATCAATTCTGACACTTCCGTTCTTACGTTCATAATAAATATGATAGTTATTAAGGAAATCGAAAGGAACAATTCTTGCGGAATCATTGAACACCTCGTTACCATCCATTCTATACTCATAAGCTGGAACCTGACCGGTCATCATTAGTTTAAAGATATAAGTAAACAGGTTCATCTGCGTACCTATAGGCTCTATAGGATAGTACAAGCCAGAATTTTCTTCTTTAGTAAGGTCAAGACTACGATAGATATCTCTTCTCCATACAACATCCTCGCTCATAGGAGCCGTTGTAGGGAAAGCTATCTTGGCACGTTCTGACAATCCGCTGTTCTTTGCCATCCTTGCCCTTTCTTTCTGCATTCTTCGAGCTTTAGGCTGAGCATAAACGCCCTGAGCCACGAATATCATTAACAATGCAAATAATATCTTTTTCATCTTATATATATTTCTTTTATTTCACTATAATTTCCATCGAAGACGGTAACTTTCTTGATATTCCGTCAGGACCGATTGCAGTTACACGAGATATGTAGAATCGGCGGTTACGCGAAAGCTTACGGAACGATTCCTTTTGTCTTGACGAGAATGAGGCACCATCCGAAACCATCGGCACGGCATTACCCATGTTATCAAAGAATACAGCTTCGAAACTCTGAACTTTAAATTCTATGTCAAGCAGACCATCATCAATAGCTGCGTGAATACCATTAGCCGACATCAGCTGCTTCTTACTCAAGCCTCCGCCTCTGAATCTGTCATTTCCAATCTTAATGTAAGCAGTCGGATCAGGAAGTTTACGAACGTGGAACGTATACTTGCCAACCTCCTGTGCCCTGCCATTCTGCGTTGAAGACACGACAATAGTTACATCCTTGCCTACTTCAGAAGGACGAGCTATATAACGGCCCATGCCAATAGACTTCATAGAGCCACCAGTCATCGTAGCATTTACTTTATTAAGAGCAACGCCAGGAATACTTACGCTTATAGGGTTGTCATATCCGGCATAAAGCACATTCATGAGATCTGCCGAAACAGTAGCGAACGGATCTACGACAGTATATTTTTCTGAGAAGTCACGGCGCATTACATCACCACGACCATTATTCATTATAATATATCCATTAAGATCAAATTCTCCAGTTCTTGAAGTAATGAAACTATATTCATCATTTTCGAGTTTCATTTCTTTGCCACCGATAAACACCTTAGGCTTCTGAGTCGTGTCCACCGCAGCCATAAGGATACGTGCAGAAAATCTGTCGCCCCTGACCACAGTCTTAGAATTAGGAACTACAAGAGCTGTTATCTTATTAACACGCACATCCTTGAGGTCGATATTAGAAACAAGAGCATGCAGGACCTCGCCTTCTGCATAACGCACGTCGCTCTGCAATTTTGAAAGAAGTGTAACAGAAGCAGCGACAGGCATATCCTCGAACATATACTCCTGCCAGTTCTTACCCATTGCCGTAGCATGCTTGGGAAGTTCTGTAGAAAGGTTACTTTCAATAATCTTGCGCTGACGTTCTCCAGGTATAAGTTTTACGATACGTTCTCTGAACGAATTGATTTCATCGTACAATTTTTTACCCTTGCCTCTGCCCGGAGCCAGCATTACCTGGTTGGCAGCTTCAAGGTTGTCTTTACCTTCAATATTATCTACGTCGCCATCTGCACCGTCGGCCTCAATCACGATAGCCTCTTTCAACTCCTGAGCGAAATTGTAAAGAGAGTCGCTCATGTTCTTAACCACCGTAGCCTTTTCGAACCATTTCTTAACCTTTTCAGGGTTAGACTTCATCTGCCTGACAAAGTCGCCATATATGGCATCATTTTCGGTAGATGAGTTATTAGTAGTACGGTTCAGACTTTCTTCTACGATGGAAAAGCCGTTGAGCACCTCGGTAGATACGTTCAGTGCCAGCATAGCCATGAGGACGACATACATAAGGTTAATCATCTTCTGGCGCGGAGATAACGGTCTTTTCTTTATAGCCATTTTCTAAATGATTTTATTCTTTTTTGGCATCATCCGATGCTGCGGCTGTAGGAGTACCTGTTGCACGCATATTTACGGTCATTGCCTGTATCATTCTTGCGTAGATGTTATTCAGTTCGTTAATCTGATCTGCCATCTTGCGCGACTGTTCGTTTATACTGTCGATAGTACCAATCTGTGCACTTGCACCCTTAAGCTGCATTTCGTACACCTTGCAGATACCGGTAAGAGTTCTGTTGAGGTTTTCCATTTCCTCAGAATCACGTGTCAGACGGCTGCTCTGCTCTGAAACCTTACGAAGCATTTCTGTAAGACTCTTGAGCTGTTCGATATATTCAGTAGTAGCACTCTGCATATCAGTTACTGCCGACTGTGCAGCAGCAGTTTCAAGTCCGCCGCCGATAACAACAGGACCATTGCCGCCCTGTACCTGTGCACCTTCAGGAATCTGTACGCCACCGTTGCCAGAGCCACCTATTATTATAGTACTGCCACCTGGAATGGCATTGGTTTCCTCTTCAGATTCTTCCATTTCCTCCTCACCTTCTTCGTTAGATTTCTTTTTAAGATGTGAAGGAAGATCCATTCCATCAGCCGTTTTATCAAACGGGCGGTCGAACGCAGAAATAAAGAACACGAATACCTCAGTACCCATACCGACATACAACATGAAGTTTGCACCCGGCAAGTGAGTAAGTTTGAACAAAGTACCAAGAATTACGATAGATGCACCCCAGCTGTAAGCATAATTAAGGAATGTCTGTCCCGGAACACTGTCAATCCATTTCTGTAAATGGTATACGACATTAAATTTGCTATATTCTGTCATTTCTTTTTCTTTCCTTTTTGTTTAACACTTTCGTTACTTGCCATACTTCTTACACATCTGAAACCGATGTAAGAACGAGGCTGGTTCTGATATTCCCATGTACGCCATGCAGAACGGATGTAAGATTCAGGATCTTTCCATGAACCACCACGCACACTCTTCTTCTTAAGGCTGTAAGGATCTTCTTTTGCAGCATTATATTCAAGCTGCGGATTAAGGTCGTTCATAGCCTCAACACCCGAACGAGTATATATGGTGCTTGTCCATTCTGCCACATTACCAGCCATATCATACAGTCCGTTCGAATTAGCAGAATAAATACCCGTACGACTTGTTATCAGATTTCCATCCTTAGTATAGTTACCTCTTTCTGGTTTAAAGTTAGCATAGAAACATCCACGGTCATTCTTCACGTCTTCATTTTCCCACGGGAATTCAGTACCGCTCTTTCCACGTGCAGCATATTCCCATTCAGCTTCTGTCGGCAGACGATAACGCTGTATGAATCGTGCAGCACCGCCCATTCCCTTAAGCAGGAATTCGGTACGCCATACACAGAACGCATTAGCCTGTTCCCAAGTTACACCCACTACCGGATAGTCATTATAGGTAGGACTGCTGAAATAGAGACGCATATAAAGTTCATTGTCAGAATTTCTAAAGTCATTTACCCAGCATGTTGTATCGGGATAAATATTTACGATGTAAGTATTAAGGAAGTCCCACGGACCGCTCAATGGTCGATTGATAGTTTCGCGAACGATACGTCCCTCATCATCAATGTATGCAGTATCTTTAGAAATCATTACCACTTCATCCGGATTAACCTCAATATCGGTGTTAAGATTTCTCTCTTCGGGATTCAGACGGTTGCGGCGTAATGCAGCAGCAGTATAATCATAAATCTCGTAACGATAATTCATCTGCGAAGCATCAAGCATCTTTTCACCTGTAACAGGGTTCTTTGTATAGATACTCTCAAAAGCTCTAAGTTCATCTTCGTTCGGTTTACGCGGCAACGGTTTTTTCCAGTTAAGATGCGGTGTTACGGGGTCGCCGTTCTTATCTTCCGTAATCTTGTAAGTTTCGTCACCTCCGTAAGAAGGATCAGCCAGACGCTCACGGATAATAGAATCTCTTACCCAGTTAACAAACTGACGATACTGAGAGTTCGTAACCTCTGTCTCGTCCATCCAGAAACCATCAACAGAGATATCCTTGTTAGGAGTATCAAGACCCCAAAGACTGTCCTGCTTGTTAAGTCCCATCTTAAGATAACCCCTCTGCACTTGTACCATGCCATAAGGCGTAGGCTCGCGGAAAGGTTTACCTCCTACACCTACTACTTCGCCTCCGCTGCGCATTGTAACCTTGCCACCGAAGCAGCCTGTCATCAACAATGCTGCCAGTGCGCACAGGAGTATCATCGATTTATTCTTTCTCATATCTTTTTATAGTAATCTCACACTTTTATGTTTGTTTTTCCCTTTCTTGTAAAGGTTAAGTTTAGTCTGATAGCTTACGAAAAGCTCATGACTACCATTGCCCGGATTAATTGCCGACGTATACATTTCATAGCTGTATCCCAGATTAACGCCATGGAAGCTGCCACCGAAAATCATAGTCACCGAATTAGTGGGGCTGTACGAAAGACCTCCGTATAACATTTTTTTGTCATTAGTATATACAAGACGCCCTGTTATATCCGCTCTGAAACCAACACCGTCGGAACGCATGAGTACAGAGGGATGTATAGTAAGAAACGGATTTCTAAGTTTAATATTGTATCCTGCTGTTAAATAATACGTAGGATCTATCTGTAGTTCGTTTATATCACCAAGTTCCACGAGCGGTGAATTAAGATGTTGTGCCGATACACCAACATACCAAGGACCGCGCAGATAATAGAGGCCGGCTCCGAGATCGAGTGCATTACCATCCGATTTGCTCTTCGTGAAAGCAGGGTCGCTGGAATCTCCCAGATCAATGCCCGAACCATCAAACGACTCGCTTATAAAGCCTGCCTGTATACCTATTCCGAGCATTCCTCCGAAAAGTTTCTGCTTATAAGAATACTGCAGTGCCAGACGTTTATGTTCGAACAGACCGATTTTATCGTTCATAAGTGAAAGACCGACACCGTGCATTTTCTTTAGCAGTATAAACGGCATGTCGGCACCTACGTACATTGTTTTAGGATTATGTTCGAATCCGGCCATCTGGATGGCATAGGCAGCAGCCACGTTCAGTTTTTCCTGTTTTCCAACGGATGCCGGGTTAAAATACGGCTCCATTGCCCAGTAATGACTGAACGCCACGTCGTATTGCGCAGCAGCACGTACTGCGGCGAAAGCAACAAACATCAATATGGCTAATAGTCGTTTTTGCACTTTTATATAACGAATAAATGCTTGTTTTATTTTAAAAACGGCATGTTTAGATTACATGCATTATCTTCCGACACGATATAAAAAGCGGAAAGAGCTGTGCATTAGATGTACAACCCTTTCCGAAATAGATGTTTTTAATATTCGTCTTCATTGAAAAGGAAATCTTCCTTTGTAGGATAATCAGGCCATATATCCTCAATACTTTCATACATATCGCCTTCATCCTCTATTTCCTGCAAATTTTCCAACACTTCGAGCGGAGCTCCTGAGCGGTTGGCATAGTCTATAAGTTCTTCTTTAGTTGCAGGCCATGGTGCATCTTCAAGTTTTGATGCTAATTCAAGTGTCCAATACATAGTAATTAATTTATCTGTTTTTGAATTTTTCGCAAAAATAGTAAAATAAATCTTATCTGCAAGTTTTATTCCATATTTTTTCTCTCACACCTTCTACAAAGTTCAGTTTGCGTGCCAATATGAAAAGATAGTCTGACAGGCGGTTAAGGAAAATAAGAATTTCCGGCTCTACTTCTACTGTCTCGCGCAATGTAAGAATACGGCGTTCCGCCCTGCGGCATACTGTACGGCAGATATGTGCCTGAGCACAGCCTCTTGTTCCTCCGGGAAGTACAAAAGATGTCTGCGGAGGTATAGCAGCAGTTATCATGTCTATCTTCTCTTCGAGATATTCTATTTCGTCCTGACGAATCTGGAAAGCAGAAGGAATCTCTGTCTGTGTGGCATCTGTTGCAAGATTTGAGCAGAGTGCAAACAGAGTGCGCTGTACTCTTTCGAGAACCTCGATATCGTCGAGCGACTTAACGAATGTGATAAGAAGTCCGATGTTAGAATTCAGTTCGTCTACTGTTCCGTATGCTTCAATTCGCGGAGATGTCTTGCTAACTCTTGTACCACCGTAAAGACTGGTTGTTCCTTCGTCGCCGGTCTTTGTATATATCTTCATTTTCATCGTATATGGTTTTTATAAATAAATTTTATAATCCTGTTTATAACGTTTCTTATCGAAACTTATTATGCCGTAGTGATAAAGATCGAACGTTATACGTGTGCGAACATCTTCCGTGAGTGTTTTCCACGAAGTATATGCGTCATCACTGATACGTATGCCTTCTGTTATCATCCATGTCATGTCATCTGCCACAGAAAGTATCTTGTCCATCATGGCAGCATCTTTCTCCATAGGCGATAATATCACCAGCGTTCTGTCATTACAGCCCGCCTCATCGCACGTGTGCGAGATACTGCATTCAGGAACAGCTGCCCTGATGTAATTTTCTACATTATCATCAGTTGTCGTAAGACAGATACACTTAGAAGGCTTCAAATACCGTGCCACCCTGTAGCACAGATGTACAAATTTGTAATTATCTGAACGTGTGTCAGTATTAATTCTATCAGCTGCCGCACAGCAGTCATCATCTGCATGTCTCTTCACGACCTTCGTGATGAAATTATAGTCGTTTGGTGACTGAACGCCAAAACCTCTGCCACGAGGATATCTGCGCAGACGCGCTGCCTTTTCTCTTATTCGCCTCATACCTGTATTTGTATCTGCAAATATAAAAGAATTTTATATTGTTTGCAACAGATGTATGGTTTATAGATACTTTTTAATACGTATGTCCGCCTGTTTTCATCTCATCCTTGTCTATCTTTCTCACATCAATGCTGCGCCATGCATAGAATATGTAGGCTGCAACGAACGGAACGAGTACTGACACTATGGCCATCGTGGTAAGCGTAAACTCACTTGAACAGCTATTAGAGATAGTCAGCGAACTGGTCAGGTCGTATGACGGATAGTATGCCGTATTGTTATATCCGGCTACGAGGAACAGCGATGTTACTGCAAGAATTGTTCCGATACCAGAGAACCATATTCCCTTATCATACGTATTACTGCGCAGCGTGCGTATAATTCCCCAGAGAACGGCCACTACACCTACGAGAAATACGATTGTGACTGCCGGCATCTCTACAAGATTGTTGAAATACTTATATGGTTCGAGAAATACATCGCCCGTTTCGGGATTTACTGCATATCCCTCGCCAGCAAGCACTCTTATTAAGAATGCAAGGAAGAATGCAAGAAAAGCCGGTGTGTTCCACATCAGCGAACGACGTGCACGTGCAGTAAGTTCTTCATCGGCTATATTATTTATGAAATACAGTGTTCCGAGAATTCTTGCAAGAAAGAACACTGCAAGTCCCATAACCACATTCCAGACATCAAGGAGCGCATCGAGTCCGTGACCTTCATTACCCCAGCTGCTGATTACGGGAGCAGAGAACTCTGCAAGATTGGTCTTGTCTACCACAAAGTCAGAGCCTGTGAAGAATGTAGCTACAGCACCACCGAGAAGAACCGGACCTACGAATCCGTTAATGATAAGGAACCAGCGGTATGTGTTCTTTCCAAGCAGGTTTCCTGCCTTAGACTGAAACTCATAGCTTACAGCCTGAAGAACGAAACTGAACAATATTATCATCCACAGCCAGTAGGCACCGCCGAAACTTGTACTGTAGAACAATGGGAACGATGCAAAGAATGCACCGCCAAATGTTACGAGTGTAGTAAACGTAAACTCCCACTTACGTCCCGTGGAATTAATCATCATCTTATAGTCATCTTCGCTACGACCTAATGTAAACAGCATTGTGTTGCCACCCTGCACGAACATAAGGAAAACCAATATACCACCCAGGAGTGATATTATGAACCACCAGTAGTGCTGAAGTATTATATATGTATCCATTATATTAATTGTTTTATAGTTAGTTTATTCTTCTTCCGGTCCCTTTGCTATCGCTTTGAACATGATACGCAGTTCGGCAATTAGCAGTATAGTGAAAAGTACGAGGAAGATAAAGAACGTTGTCTGCACAGATGTTACGCTGAGGTTAGAGACAGCAGCTACATCCGGCAGCATATCCTGAATAGTCCATGGCTGTCGTCCGCATTCTGCAACCACCCATCCAGACTGACTTGCAAGGTATGCCAGAGGCACAGTGGCAATTGCCACAATGTGAACGATACGGAACTTTGCAATGTCTTTCTTGTATACGAGGAAGAGCATCACGATGAAGAACAATATGAAATATCCTCCTAACATAACCATTACGCGGAACATATAGAACACTAAAGGAACATTAGGAACCAGCTGTTCTGCATTCTTCATATATCCGTAACCGAAATACGGCATATTCTCATTTAGAATCTTCGAAGCCTCCGCAGCTGCCTCTTCATTCTTTTCAGCCTTAGCCTTCTTATAGTTTGCAAACGCAGATATTGCCATACGTCCGCGCTCTATCTTTTCCTGGGCCGACAGTGCCACAGTACCGTCCTTAAGCATGTAACCTCCGTTAAGAATATCATTTATTCCTGGTACAAAAGCATTTGGATCACGTTCTGCAAGCATCGAGAGCATGTATGGAATCTCTATGCGCATAACAAATGGATCTACGCCATCGCCTGCCGTCTTCTTTTCAGGATTAAGTATACCGAACGCCACAATGCCGGCACTCTCCGTACCATCATAGAAACCTTCCATGGCTGCAAGCTTCATCGGCTGTTTCTGTGCAACCTCGTAACCGGAGCCATCGCCCGTCATTGCTGTGGTAAGCGCAGCAAACAGTCCTACTATTGATGCAATCTTTATACTCTGCTTAGCCATCTGTTCTTCACGCTTCTTGTACAGATACCAGCAGCTCACGCCTACCACGAAGACAGCTCCTACTATCCAGCTCGAAAGAACCGTGTGGAAGAATTTATTTACTGCCACGGGCGACAAAGCAACATCAATGAAACTTACCATCTCGTTACGTGCCGTGTCAGGATTGAACTCCATGCCTACAGGGTGCTGCATCCATGCATTGGCCACAAGAATCCACCATGCAGAGATTGTTGCGCCCAAGCCGGTGAGCCATGTAGATGCAAGATGGAACTTCTTTCCTACTTTGTTCCATCCGAAGAACATCACGGCAATGAAGGTAGACTCCATGAAGAATGCCAGAATACCTTCTATTGCAAGCGGAGCTCCGAATATATCACCCACAAACCATGAGTAGTTGCTCCAGTTTGTACCAAACTCAAATTCAAGTATTATACCTGTTGCAACGCCAATGGCAAAGTTGATGCCGAAGAGTTTCATCCAGAACTTTGCAGTACGTTTCCAAAACTCATTTCCGGTACGATAATAAATTGTTTCTGCAACGGCCATGATAACTGCAAGACCTAACGTAAGTGGTACGAACAGCCAGTGATATATGGCTGTAAGTGCAAATTGTGCACGCGACCATTCAATTAAAGAGATGTCGATGTTTTCTATCATAATGTGTTTTTGTTGTTTGTCTTATACTGAGTGTGTTATACACCTGTCTGTGAACGGTTAATAAGTTCGCTGCCTACATAATCGTGTTTTTCGTCGTCGGTACTGGTACGCGAGTTTAAGAAATTTGGGAAAAAGAACAACCGGAGTATAAAGAACATGATAAACAGCTTTATCAGTATTATACTCCACAGTGTCTTCCCGAGCCTCATCTCACGAAAACCTTCAATGTAAAAACGACATACGTCTGCTAATGCTTTATTGATTGAACTCATAATGTACTTACAAATATATGTTTATTTGTAAAATTTTCAAAGTGTTTTGTGTAATAATTAAAGAACTAATTGTAAAAAGTAAAAAATATTGTTGATTATGTGCCTTTAAGTTTGGAATAAGAACTCACATAGCGACTACTTTATGCATCTCTGCACATGTTTTTCGTTATTCTGTCATGACCTGTTCGGTAAACATACCTGTGTTCACAAACATTCATACGTGTACTTACATTCCACATACACGTGTGTTCACCAACTAAACACACATATAAAAATGTATGGATTATGAGTACTAAATTACATTATTCCGACTACATTCATACAGCATTTTTCTAATGTAATCTTAAGTGATAAATATTATACAAACAAAAACGTGTATAAGCAGTCACGACAAAGCAAGACTGTCTTATACACGCATGTGTGTTTAATATATAAGTTTATTTATCTACGCGTTTTCTTTCCTTCTGCCACCTCACATTTTACGGGACGTCCCTTATATTTGGCTCCGTTAAATGCCTTTATCACTCTCTTAGCATCACCTGTGGGAACTTCAATGTAAGAGAAATGCTTAAGCAGATCGATGTGACCTACATCCTGACGTCCGCGCATATTGCGGTTGAGGAACTGCATTATCTCGCCGGGATAGAAACCTTCTTCTTTTCCGAGATTAATATGCAGACGTGTATATCCCTTCTCAGGCTTAGAAGAACGCTTGCTGCGATCATCGCTACGACGGTCACGTCTTCCTCCACGATCTTTCTTCTCGCGGTCTGTAACAGGGACTTCAATTTCTGGTGCATCTGCATAATAGGCAAGGAACTTACCGAACTCCATACTTACCATGTGCTTGATTACGTCGTCCTTGTCCATATATTCGAAATAACGGTTTATTTCATCCATGAATGGAGCAATCTCTTCATCGAGCACTTCTGTATTTACAATATTATCCATCACCTTGTAGAGCTGCTTTGTACATATCTCCTTGGGTGTAGGAAGTTTACCGTCTACAAACTTCTTTCCTATCTCCTTCTCTATTGCACGTACCTTAGAACGCTCGCGTGTATGAATAATAGAGATACTTGTTCCCTTCTTTCCGGCACGTCCTGTACGTCCGCTGCGGTGAGTATAACTTTCTATGTCATCGGGAAGACTGTAGTTAATAACGTGCGTAAGGTCTTCAACGTCAAGTCCGCGTGCTGCCACGTCGGTTGCCACGAGGAACTGTGTTGTGTGCATACGGAACTTCTGCATTGTAAGGTCACGCTGCTGCTGCGATAAATCACCGTGCAGTGATTCCGCATTATATCCGTCGCGTATAAGTTTGTCGGCAATCTCCTGTGTCTCTTTCTTAGTACGACAGAAAATAATTGCATAAATCTTAGGATAGAAGTCTACCACACGCTTCAGTGCCAGATACTTGTCCTTTGCATTTACCATATAGTAAATGTGATTCACGTTTTCGGCGCCTTCGTTGCGGCTGCCCACTACAATTTCTTCAGGATCGTGCAGATAATTACGTGCAATCTTCTCAATCTCGCGACTCATTGTTGCAGAGAACAACAGAGTGTTTCTGTCTTCCGGAATACTCTCGAATATTGCATTGATGCTCTCAGAAAATCCCATATTAAGCATTTCGTCAGCCTCATCGAGTACAACGTTAATTACATTGTCAAGCTGCGCTGCACCGCGTTCTATAAGGTCGATGAGACGACCAGGAGTTGCCACGATAATCTGTGTTCCGCGCTTAAGCGACTTAATCTGATCGCCAATCGAAGCGCCACCGTAAACTGCCGTAACACGGAGTCCTTCTATATATTTGCCAAATGTACGGATGTCGTCTGTAATTTGCAGACAGAGCTCACGTGTAGGCGACAGCACAAGTGCCTGAGTACTCTTGTCATGCATGTTGATACGCTGCAACAAAGGAATACCAAAGGCAGCCGTCTTACCTGTACCCGTCTGTGCGAGTGCAATAGTGTCGTTTCTGTTACTTAAAAGGCAGGGAATAACTTGTTCCTGAACCGGCATGGGAGCCACAAAACCAATCTCTTCGATAGCGCGACGAATCTCTTCGCTTACGCCTAATTCTTCAAATGTCTTCAATCTTTTTACTTTTATCGTTTACGCTCACCATTCCAAAAGGCATAAAACCCAACTAATACCTTGCCTTTATCCGGTAAGCGAGCGCAAAGGTATGTAAATATTTTGGTTTATAAGTTTTTGAGGGATGTTTATTTTGTGTTTATATGCAAAAAAACTAATTTTGTGCTGTTATGAAAATATGTGTATTCTGTTCGGCAAACAATAATATAGAGCCGAAATATTTTGATGCTGCCTCAAATCTGGGCAGATGGATGGGTGAAAATGGTCACGATCTTGTGTTTGGCGGATGCGACATGGGACTTATGCGTGCTTCTGCCGAAGCTGTACGTTCTGCCGGAGGAAGGTGCATAGGCGTAGTACCTTCTATAATAGAAAAAGGCGGGCGCAAATATCCGGAACTGGATGTCGATATTCCCTGCGATAATCTGAGTGACCGAAAGGATCTTATGTTACAGTACAGTGATGTTTCTGTTGCCCTCCCCGGAGGCATCGGTACATTAGACGAAATTTTTACTGTAGCTTCGGCTGCCACAATAGGTTATCACAGCAAAAAAGTTATAGTTCTTAACGTAGATGGTTTCTTTGAACCTCTGAGAGGTCTTCTCGACAGTCTGCAAAACAACGGATTTATCCGCGGAGATTATCATCAGTTCATCGACTTTGCAGAGGACATCAAAGAACTGACAGAAAAACTTCAGAACATCTGATAAGGTGAAAACAGTTCTTCTCGCTGTGTCATTTGTACCTTAAGTTATTCAGCGAATATCTTATTTACTATGACACATATCTGCATCCTTCTATTTAAAACTACATAAACAAAAAAGGCAGCCGAATGCTCACGCACTCTACTGCCTCATAATATATATTTTGTTGTTTTTGTATTTTATCGCTTAATGTACTTCTTTCCGTTTACGATGTAGATTCCTTTTTCAAGTCCCTGCATTGCATCTTCAGCAGAAACACTGCCTTTAAATTTACGAAGTACGCATCCGCTTATAGAATATACTGTTGTAGACGAATCGCCATCAACATTTACTATATCATCTATTCCGAGTGTTGATGTTACGTCCTTGTATGTAAGTTTGCCATTCGACATCTCTCCTATCTCATAATACTTATCTGTATTGATGCCCATGATGTCTACGGTCTGCTGCTTGCCCATTCCCTGATCGAAGATTATATTGAACTTATAGTCTTCGTCGCTGATGCTGAATGTATGGTAATACCATTTTACGCCATCTATCTCCTTAGTATCGGTAATTTTTGTTCCAGGCCATTTGTTAAGCAGTTCGCCATTGCTGTCCCATGAATAGAAATACACCTCGCTCCAGTTAGGATCTTTAAGATGCACCGTAACTTCATAAGGCTTGAAGTTTGTTATCTCATAGTTACGTGTTACCATTCCCTTAACGACACCACCGACTATTACGGCTGCCTTGAGTACGCATGAAGACGTAATGTTGATAACTGTTCCTGAAGCTGTCTTTGTACCATTTGACAAAGAAGGTTCGCTGCCATCCAGTGTATATACAATCTGTGCTCCGGCATCTTCTGTCAAAGCAGATAATGTTACATCTACATTATTCTTATATTTGCCAGATGGTTTGTCGGTCCATGCAGAATTAACGTTTCTACTCACATAAACTGCATAGTTTTCTCCTTTTGCCACACATATTCCGGTGTCTGTTCCGTTATCCTTACCCATATACAGACGGAGTGTTGCATTATCTCCTGTTACCTCGAACACACATGACTCGTTAGTAGCATTTCCTACAAGTGTCATCTTACTCTCGTTGGTTATTCCTGCAAGGTTACGTGCATATATCAGGTTCTTTATCTCTTCCTTATACATCTTCCAGTGAGAAAGGAAAACACATGGCGTTCCAGGTGTGGTGAGGATAAAGGCATTGGCTGCCATCTGATTCTTTGACACTTTGTTCTGGTCACGGTATGTATCATGATTATCCACGAATGTTACGGAATAACGTCCCATGTTCATGCGCGGAAGAGTCCACTGGTTAAGTTTGCTCCAGTTGTTATTGTTACATGCATCATTGAGTATGTACTTAACATTAAAGTCGAATACAGCCGACTGCTTACCGGTACTGTTAATCCAGTCGTTAAGTTTATTGTAGTTACCGTCCCAGTATTCACCTACAGAGAATTCAGGCTTTACAGTTTCATTGTAAAGTTTTGTGTACTTACCTGCATATCCCTTAACCATATCGTAACGGAATCCTGCGTAACCAAGATCGTTTTTCAGAAAATTAAGATAATCTATAATCATCTGCTGCATTTCAGCATTGGTATGATCTATATCTCTGAATCCACCGAAGTCATCACCTGTATCAATGTTACCTGTCGGCTTTATCTCTGCCTTCTGCTTTGTAGCACCGCCATCATCGTTTGAGCAGATGTACTCAGGCTTCATTATATATGTCTTTCCGTTATATGTTTCCTCTGGGAATCCCATCCATCCTACGTTAGAACTACGATGGTTTATTACTACGTCGGCAATAGTCCCTACTCCGCGTTCCTTTAGCGTCTTTATCATTGAACGCAGCTGTTCTTCTGTTCCGAAAGAACTCGTGTAGTTAGAAAACCAGTAAAGGTCATTATATCCCATTGAAGGTCCGCTGCCGCAGTTACCACTCTGTGGTATCCACATAAGATTGAAGAATTCGGATATTTCGTCAGCATTCTGCTCAAGATTGCTCCACTGTGTATCTGTGTACGAATCCCAATAGAAAGCCTGCAACATAACACCTTTGTATTTCTCGGGCCATCCCTGAGCCGATACCAACAACGGCATTATGAATGCCAGTAAGAGAGTAGAAATCTTTTTCATATACCAATATTTAATTATTTGCGAAGTTAAATATTATATATATAAGCTACAAACTATGATACATCATACATCGTGCAAAATGTATGTAAACGTTTGCACTCCTGAACAGCAATAAGAATTTAGCGTATTGTTTTCTGTGTCAGACCCACATGACATAATACAAAAAAAGAGTCCCCGTATGAGGACTCTTTTTTATCTGATATAATCTAAAAGATTATTTGTTTGCCTTCTTCTTGAAGTTCTCAAGACCCTGGTCGAGGAACTTGATGTAAAGATCAATGTCTTCATTGTAAACAGCAGACTTGCCAAGAGGATGACCATCGGCATCAACTGTTACATAGAACGGCTGGGCATTAGCACCAAACTTATTGCTCTGCAGATAACTCCACTTATCACCAATAGTACGCAGTTTCTTCATGTTACCGTTAGCATCTTTAACTTCGATAGGTTCTGGAAGCGGAGTCTTATCGTCTACGAAGAGAGAGATAAGGATATAGTCGTTCTGAAGTTTGTCAGCAACTGTAGGATCTGTCCATACTGCTGCTTCCATCTTACGACAGTTAACACAACCGAAACCTGTAAAGTCTACAAGTGCGGGCTTACCTGCTGCCTTAGCTGCTGCCATACCTTCTTCATAGTCGAAGTATTTAGCACGTACTTCTTCACTCTTATAGAGGTTGAAGTCCTGTGTTGCCATAGGAGGAGCGAATGCGCTGACAGCCTTACAAGGAGCACCCCAGAGACCAGGAATCATATAAATAGCGAATGCTATTGAGATAAGACCGAGCATTATACAGGGTACAGGCATTGCCTCTGTTGAACCGAAGTCACTCTGGAACTTGAGGAAACCGAGAAGGTACAGACCGAGTGCACCAAAGATTACAATCCACAATGACAGGAATACTTCACGATCGAGCAGGTGCCATCCGTAAGCGAGGTCGGCAACTGAGAAGAACTTGAGGGCGAATGCCAGCTCAACAAAACCAAGAACAATCTTAACTGTATTCATCCAGCTACCTGACTTAGGTGCTGAGTTAAGCCATGCGGGGAACATTGCAAAGAGTGTGAACGGCAGTGCAAGTGCAAGTGCGAAACCAAACATACCGATTGCAGGAGCAAGAATACTTCCAGATGTACTAACCTCTACGAGCAGGAATCCGATGATAGGACCTGTACAAGAGAATGATACAAGAGTAAGTGTAAATGCCATAAGGAAGATACTGAGCAGACCGCTTGTCTTAGAAGCCTTGCTGTCTACTGAGTTTGTCCATGATGACGGGAGTGTGAGTTCGAACCATCCGAAGAATGATACTGCAAACACTATAAGCAGTAAGCAGAAGAACACATTGAATACGGCACTTGTAGCCAAAGCATTCAACGAACTGGCACCGAATATCAGTGTTACCGAAAGACCTAATGCAAGATAAATGATGATAATTGACACACCATATATAATAGCATCGCGAATACCGCTCTTCTTATCTTTTGCACGTTTCAGGAAGAAACTTACAGTCATAGGAATGATAGGCCATACACAAGGAGTTACAAGTGCAATGAAACCACCGATAAGACCCATAAAGAATACATAGTACCAAGCCTGTTCTGATGAATCTTCGTTCTGATCAAATGCCTGAAGTTCTTCAATAACAGGTGTCCAGAGGTCATTGTTACCTGATATATTTGTTGCTGAAGGAGCAGCTGCTGCTAAAGTATCCTTTGCAACTGTATCTTTCTTAGCCTCTTCTTTCTTCTCCTCTACAGGAACATCCTTTGCGTCAGCCGGACCTTTACCCGTGAATTCGAAATCAACATTTGTAGGAGGCATACACATACCGTCACAACAAGCACCGTAAGTAAGGTAACCTGAAATTCTGTATGTCTTACCTGTAATCTTGTACTTCTGTATGAACTTAACATTCTTCTCAAAGAAACGAAGTTCCATTCCGAACATTTCGTCCATCTGCTTAACTTCCTTTCCAACAGGTTTCAAGCTTCCTACAGGTGTTGCACCTTCGCTCTTCTCTGCTGTAAACATAGCTGACTGTGGTCCGCCATCAGGCATTCCTGTAGAATAAACGTGCCAGCCATCGTCTATTGTAGCCGAGAAAATAACTGAAACTTCATTTGGAGAAGTTTGTTTCTGTTCTACCTTAAAATGCACAGGATCCTGCATCTGGGCAGAAACAAACATAGAGAACATTGCCAGTAAGGCAAGAACCGAAGTTCTTAAAAGACTCTTTTTCATTTTTAACTTTCTTTATGTGTCATTATGTTTAATACTAACTTATCTGTCTCGTCCATACCTCTGCTGCCGATGGCTGCAAGATTCTGAATGCAACGGTCTACATCGTTCTCAACAATACCTTCAACACTTGTAACGTGTTCGTTCTGCATTGCAAGCATTGCACTGAGCATTGCCGTGCTGACACCTGTTGTAAGTTTCATAGCACAGCTTGGCTTAGCTCCGTCACAAAGCATACCGCAGATATTACCAATCATGTTCTTAACGGCGAAACTAACCTGTTCGTATGTACCACCCATAAGATATGTAATACCGCAGCTGCTACCTGTACTTGCTACAACACATCCGCAGAGTGCTGACAATGCACCAAGATGCTGTTTAATATATATTGCAGTAAGGTTACTCAGCGTAAGAGCTCTGATAAGCTGTTCTTCTGAACAATTCTTTTCTTTTGCGAATGCAACTACAGGCATTGTCGTACATATACCCTGGTTTCCGCTACCACTGTTACTCATAACGGGTACCATGGCACCGGCCATACGTGCATCGCATGCATTTGTTGTTGCAGAAACTACACGTGTGAATATGCTGTCACCAAGAAGTTCTGTTCCGAACTTAGAACTAATTGTCTTTCCAAGATTATGTCCGTATACTCCGTGTGAACCTACATTTGAAGCATTCTCGTTAAGACGCTTTGCTTCAAGAATGAAACGGAGGTCTTCAAGATCTGTGGTTGTTGCGAATTCATAAACCTTCTTTAATGAAAGACCAAGCTTTACGCTCTGGTTTTCGCTACCTGCAGAAACAGCACAAGTGTCTTTCTTATCAAGAATTACCTCATCATCCTTACGAAGGAACACAAAATTTGTATGAGTAGTTTTGATACGGGCCTCACCCTGCTTACCATTTGCACTACAGATTACATTTACATAAAGCTTGTCAGGATCGTTCTCTTCAAGTTTTATATCAATTCTGTCTTCTTGGATGTACTGTCTACCTCTCTCAACAGCCTCCTCGTTACAGTCTCTCAATACTTCAAGCAGTAAATCTGAGCGACCGATGAGGGCTCCGAGTGAGATTGCAATAGGCAGACCTATCATTCCCGTACCAGGAATACCTACACCCATTGCATTCTTTAAGATGTTCGCACTTAGTCTTAATTCGATTTTCTCGGGTAATGTGCCAAGTAATTCTTTTGCCTTAGCAACACAGAGAGCTACACAGACCGGCTCCGTACAGCCTATTGCAGGAACAATTTGTTGATGCATAAGATCTAGTATACCCTGTTTTTCTTCATTAGATATCATAATATTTTGTTTGTTGTTCTGCTTAATGCGGCAAAATTATAAAGAATTACTCAAATACTCTCATTTTGGTCCTAAAAAATTGCTTTATACGAAAATAATGACTACCTTTGCAATACATTTATTGGAATAAGAGCGTGGAAAAGGATTCCGACATCATAAGAAATTATGTCGGAATTCTTGTTTTTATTGCCAATAACTAAGAAAAGCAATTGATAATTAACATTTAATTAGAATATATTATGGCTTATATGTCTCAAGAAGGCTACAATAAAATGTTAGCCGAACTTAAGCAATTGGAATCGGTTGAACGTCCGAAGGCATCTGCTGCGATTGCCGAAGCTCGTGATAAGGGTGACCTTAGCGAGAACTCAGAGTATGATGCTGCTAAAGAAGCACAGGCTCACCTGGAAGATAAGATTAACAATCTTAAGCTTGCTATAGCCGAAGCAAAGATTATAGACATGTCTCGTCTTAGCACAGATACTGTTCAGATTCTCTCAAAGGTTGAGATGACAAACACTGCGAACAATGCAAAAATGACTTACACCATCGTAAGTGAAAACGAGGCTGATCTAAGTTCAGGAAAGATTTCTATCAAGACTCCTATTGCTCAGGGACTCCTTGGCAAGAAAGTTGGTGAGGTTGCCGAAATAAAGATTCCGCGCGGCATCATCAAACTGAGAATCGATAAGATATCAATCGAATAACTTTAAAACTTATTATTATGGCAAGTATTTTTTCAAAAATCGCAGCTGGTGAGATTCCAAGTTACAAGTGTGCCGAGAATGAAAAGTTCTATGCTTTTCTCGACATTAATCCTCTTACTAAAGGACACACACTGGTAATTCCGCGTAAGGAAGTAGATTACATCTTCGACATCAGTGATGAAGACTTAGCAGAAATGATAGTCTTTGCTAAGAAAGTTGCAATTGCTATAAAGAATGCATTCCCCTGTATTAAAGTGGGAACAGCCGTTATCGGTCTTGAAGTCCGCCACGCACATATCCACCTCGTTCCTATGAACAGCGAGAAGGACATGGTATTCTCAAATCCAAAACTGAAACTTTCTGACGAAGAACTCGCAGAGTGTGCAGCAAAGATTAGAGAAGAATTCGCTAAACTTTAAAGTATTTTTACTTTTATATAAGAAAAAAGAGAATGGGGGTTCCATTCTCTTTTTTGTTTATACGAAATTATCTCCGTTTTTAATCTTTACCTTATTCACATATTTTCTTATAAGTGAAGATGAATCACTTTTCTTACATATCAGCAAAACGTTATCGCTATCTGACACTATGTAACCGTCAAGTCCGTTGATAACTGCAAGTTTGCCTTTAGGAATCTTAACCACATTTCCGTGACTCTCATCTATTATCACATCCGAATCGATTATCACGTTATCTCCTTCCATCTTGCTCAACGCCTCATAAAGAGAATGCCACGTGCCAAGGTCTGCCCAGCCAAAATCACACTTCATGACATATACGTTATCACATTTTTCCAAAATGCCACAGTCTATAGACATATTTGAAAATGCTGAAAAGTTCTCAACTACAAATTCGTATTCAGCCTCAACACTGAATACAGGATTCTCTTTATCGAACTTATCAAATACATGTGGGAATACGTCTCTTATACTATCGGCAAAACGCCTGGAGTTAAATAGGAAGAAACCTGTATTCCAGTAGAACTCGCCTTTCTCAATAAACATGCTTGCAAACTCACGCTCTGGCTTTTCGATAAAAGACTTCACATTGTACACATCGTCCACACAGCTTTCTTCACCAATCTGTATGTATCCATACCCTGGTTCCGGTCGTGTAGGCTTGATTCCCAACGAAAGGATGCAGTTATGTTCTGCAACAAAATTAAATCCGGTTTTGACGTTTTCTTCAAAGTTATGTTCATTGAGTACCGCATGGTCAGAAGGAACAACAATGAGATTCGCATCCTTATTCAGTGAAAGCACTCTGTGATTTGCCCACACTACACTTGGCGCCGTATTACGATGTATAGGCTCACTCAATATATTGTCTTTGGGAAGTTCTGGTAATTGTTCTCTAACAATATCGGCATAAAGATAATTTGTGCTGACGTATATGTGGTCTAATGGCAGAATCTTCCTCATACGATCTAATGCATGCTGCAGCTGAGTACGTCCGAGTCCAAAGAAGTCAATGAACTGCTTAGGATAGTTTTCACGACTTGTAGGCCACAGTCTGCGCCCTTTTCCTCCTGCCAGTATAACACAATAATTATTTTCCATTATAGACATGTAACTTGTGTTTTTAATGTTTTACGAAAATACAATAATATAACGAGACACGCAACAAATTTATTGTTTTTTATATGTTTTATTTGGCGTATTAAAAATTATTATTATCTTTGCAACCGCGTTAAGCCCAGATGGCGGAATTGGTAGACGCGTTGGTCTCAAACACCAATGAAGCAATTCGTGCCGGTTCGATCCCGGCTCTGGGTACAATAAGCCGTTGATAAGCAATTATCGACGGCTTTTTTATTTATCTATATGTCTGATATATAGCAAGAAAAAGGGATGCTTTCTTTATGAAGGCATCCCTTTTTCATATGTCACAACAAAATAACCTCTGATTATTTTTCGCGGAAGATTTCGTTGATAAGACGATCTGCATGACCCCACTTATCCATCATGTAAAGAAGATAGCGGACATCAAGACCGATACATCTTGCCAGTGTACGGTCGAAGAAGATATTGCTTGCAAGGCTGTCCCAGTTACCATCGAATGCAAGACCGATAAGTTCGTTCTTGCCATTGAACATTGCGCTACCGCTGTTACCGCCAGTAATATCATTGTTTGTAAGGAAACAAAGCTGCATCTTACCAGTCTTCTTATCTGTGTACTTACCAAAGTCTTTTGCACCAAGAAGTTCCTTCATAACAGGTTCTACCTTATAATCACTGAATGAATCGCCCTTCATCATCTTCTCTAACATACTTTCTGCTGTTGTATAGTAGCCAGAAGGTTTGCCACCCATATTGAAACCACCTACCTGACCATAGCTCAGACGCAGTGTAGAGTTAGCATCACTGTAGTGAGGCATATCTTCTTCCATACGCAGTTTTGCTGCACAGAGATATTTCTCCTGAAGTTCTATCTGCTCGTTGATTTCCATAAGTTCTTTCTGAAGATTACCTACAACTTCCATAAGACTGAATCCTACCTTAACGCCAAGGTCTTCCTTAACCTTCTTGTCATTGAGATAAATCTTCTGACCTGTCTTGTTAACGATAGACTTCTTATAAAGATCGTTCACAAACTTCTTATAGTTGCCACGATATTTCTTTTGAATTGTCTTATAGAAAGAAGGAATATATTTAGCATCAACATGATCTGCATAATTCTTAAGCAGAGCTGTGAGAACTTCTTTCTCCAGACCAGCATCCCATTCGTCAGAATTATCTTTAAATTCGATAAACGGGCCCTTCTCGTCGCCAGTTTCATTAGGAGCAGATGCTGAATAAACAACAGACATTGCACGCTGTATCAATTCGTTAGTACGATTGAATGTTTCAATCCAATAATAGAAAGCACGCATACGTTCGAAACGTTCTGCATACAGTTTCTCCATAAGTGCAAAGTCAAGCTTACCTTCGAGATAACCAGTCTTCTTCTGCCATCTCATCAAGCTGCGCTCATAATCCTGCTTCTGCTGGATAAGACCGATACTGTCGATACACTTGTTCATACCCATTGAGTTCTTCCAGTAGTTTGAACTCTGAGCATACTTAGAGTCATACTTGATACGCACAGCCTGGTCAGCCTCCATGTGACGCTTCATGATTTCCTGCTTCAAGCCACGAACCTGAACACGGGGAGCATTAGAAGCATCTCTGCGTTCCTTAATTCCGTATGAAGAGAGGTAACGGTTTGTTGAACCAGGATAACCAATTGTCATTGCAAAGTCGCCTTCCTGATAACCGTCAAGAGAAACTCTTGCCCATGTTTCAGGTTTGTAAGGCACATTATCCTTGCTGTAAGCAGCAGGACCATTTGTCTTAGGATCTGCATAGATACGGAATACAGAGAAGTCGCATGTCTGACGCGGCCACATCCAGTTATCTGTATCTCCACCGAACTTACCCATTGACTTAGGAACAGCAAATACGAGGCGGACATCAGTAAACTTACGGTATGTAGAAGCATAGAACTTATTACCTTCATAATAAGGATCGATTACTACTTCAAGTGACTTATCAAGACGCTTAGCCTCCTTTGTAAGTACATTTGTAAGAGAATCAAGAAGAATACCCTTATGCTGATCGTCCATTTCATCATATCCAAGAGCTTCGAGACGATATGTAATATCTTCCTGTGATACGAGGAAACTTACGAACATGTCCTTGTTAGGAAGTTCTTCTTCAAAACTCTGTGCAACGAAACCATCACGCATGTAGTCATGTTCTACTGTTGAGTGACTGCGGATTGATTCGAAACCACAATGATGGTTAGTAAAAACAAGACCGTCGGGAGATACAACTACACCTGAGCAATAACCACAGAAGCTGATAACGGCATTCTTAATTGCGTTATCGCCCCAGTACAGGTCATTGTAGGGAAGTTTGTAACCTTCTGCCTTCATCTGATCGTACACTGCCTTAGGCAGGTTGTACAAAGTCCACATTCCCTCATCCGCCTTAGCAAACATTGAAGAGAGAACACAGAACAATAATAATACTGATTTTCTCATAGATTTAAAATAAATTATTTATGTAACAATTTCTCTTTCTTAAGCGTAAAGCCTGCAAACAATATCACAAGTACCGTATTACATAACAGTGCCGGTATAAAACCAAGGTTCTCGTTAGACAATTTTATTCCTACATAAAACACAAGTGCCAGCAGGACATACATCGTGATGTCTTTTAACGGATAGTTTATTGGATATTGTTTTTGTCCTACAAAATATGAAAGCAGCATGGCAGTTCCATAACCGGCAAAGCCTGCCCATGCACAGGCGATATAACCATAAGCAGGAACAAATACCACGTTAATTATAATAAGTACCAGACAGCCAATGCCTGAGAATACTGCACCCCACATCGTCTTATCAATAAGCTTATACCAGAACGAGAGGTTGAAATAAACACCCATCATTATTTCGGCAGCCATAACAACCGGCACTACTTTCAGTCCCGGACGATAATCACCACCTATTATATATTGTAGAATGTTCATGTATCCCATTACCATAAGGAATGCAAGCAGCGTGAATATTATGAAATATTTCATTGCCAGCGCATAAGTATCCTTATTCTTCTTATCTGCTCCCCTGCCAAACACAAACGGTTCGTAAGCATATCTGAAAGCCTGTGTTATCATTGCCATAATCATGGCTATCTTACTTGCAGCGCCATAAATACCAAGCTGTTCGTGCGCATCAGCTGCCTTATAAACATAAGGAAAGATTATCTTATCAGCAGTCTGATTCAATATTCCGGCAATTCCAAGCACCAAAATTGGCAGACCGTAACCCAGCATTCGTTTCAGAAGTTTTCCGTCAAACGTATATTTAAAACCTGTAAGTTCTTTATAAAAGCAGAATGTTATTGATGCTGTACAGAACAGATTAATATAGAATGCATATCCTACGCCTATCTCCGGGTCATAAATCTTTCCTATAAGTTCGGGATTTGACTCATAGAGCGATGGCAGGAAGAGGAAGAACATGAGATTGAAAAAGATGTTCATCACAATGAACAGTAATTTCAGTGCCGCAAACTTAACAGCCTTCTTCTTATATCTAAGATAAGCAAAAGGAATGCACTGGAATGCATCGATTGCAACTGTAGCTGCCATTACCCATATATACGACTGGTGTTCTGCATAACCCATCGAAGATGATATCGGATTGATAAACAACAGGACAAGCAGAACGAACATTGTCGAAGTAAACGCCACAGATGTCAGAATAGTAGAATATACTTTATTGGGATCTTCATCCTCTTTGTTCACATATCTGAAGAATGTTGTCTCCATACCGTAAGTAAGGATAACCATAAACAATGCCGTATAAGCATAAAGATTGGTTATCACTCCATAACCTCCGCTTGATGCTGCAATCTTTGCAGTATACAGAGGTACGAGGAGATAATTAAGGAAACGTCCTACTATGCTGCTAAGACCATAGATTGCCGTATCCTTTACCAACGATTTCAGACTAGCCATTTCTTTATTTTATTGATTCGTTTTTTAACAGTGTAACATCGATTATGTAATTAAGCATACATAACCGTCATGAGTCTTATTTTAATTTTTATTATGATGTGACGCTGATATTGTTATTTTTGCAAAATTAATACTTTATTTATGGTATGCAAAACTTGACGTAATAAATTAGTCACAAAGCTCTTAAAAGAACATATATGCAATGGCTATTGCAGCAAGAATACCGGCAAGATCGGAGAAGAGTCCGCAACTTACGGCATGGCGTGTGTTCTTTATTCCTACGCTTCCAAAATATACTGCAAGTATGTAGAATGTCGTATCGGTAGAACCTTGGAATATGCAGCTCAGACGACCTACGAACGAATCGGCTCCGTACGTTGTCATTGCGTCTACCATCATTCCTCTTGCACCGCTTCCCGACAAAGGTTTCATTATAGCTGTTGGAAGAGCACCGACGAACTCGGTATCTATGCCACACGCTGCAACTGTATATTTAATTCCATCAATTATCATATCCATTGCACCCGATGCTCTGAACACTCCAATGCCCACGAGTATGGCTACGAGGTAAGGGATGATACGTACGGCAGTGTCAAATCCGTCTTTTGCTCCTTCGATGAACGCCTCATAAACATTAATTTTCTTACGCATCCCGGCAATGATGAAACTGATTATTACAGTCATCAGTATTATATTTGCCGATGACGTACTTACCACGCTCATCATCGTTTTATCGAGCATCATGAAACCCCACATAACAGCAGCTACAAACAGAGAGAGTCCGCCGAGTGTCATTATCATCACACGGTTAAAAAGATTTATTCTCTGATAAATACTTGTTATTATCACACCAGCGAACGTCGAGAAAAATGTAGCGAGCAGAATAGGGATAAATACATCCGTAGGCTGGGCAGCACCCAGCTGTGTCCGATAAACCATGATGCTTACAGGAATGAGCGTAAGTCCCGAAGTATTAAGTACAAGGAACATAATCATCGGGTTTGTTGCCGTATCTTTCTTTGGATTAAGTTCCTGAAGCTGCTCCATTGCCTTCAGTCCGAGCGGCGTTGCGGCATTATCAAGTCCCAACATATTTGCTGCAACATTCATGAACATCGAGCCACCGACAGGATGTCCTTTTGGAATTTCCGGGAACAGTCGTACAAAGACCGGACTTAGCAACCGGGCCAAAGCATCAACCACACCACCCTTCTCGCCTATCTTCATTATTCCGAGCCACAGCGTAAGTACACCAGTAAGTCCGAGTGATATTTCGAACGCAGTCTTCGATGTTGCAAACGTAGAGTCCATTATCTCCGGAAAAACTTCAAGGTCTCCGAAGAATATAAGTTTCACAAGTGCCACTACAAAGGCAACAAGGAAAAAAGCTATCCAGATGTAATTTAGTACCATACTTATGCAAAAGTAACGTAATAAGCCGTTAGAAAAAAATATATCAGTATTATTCTGAATTTTAAATGCTCATAAACTGCACCTTTTATCAGATATGAATAAAAAATAAGCGAGAACCATAACTGTTATGATTCTCGCTTGTTTATTTATGATACTTATGTCTTACATACGTCTCTTCTCAACCTTTCCGTTGGTATACTTCACGATGTATATGCCTTCCTTAACCGGCATCTGCACCTTCTGACCACTGAGATTATATACCGATTCTATTTCTGCTTCGCCCTCAATGTCGGTTATGCAGTCTATACCTGTCGAAACATTATCATTATAATTTATAACCGGAGATATTGCCATTGAGAGAGGATCATCAACATTCTCGAACCATGCGTATGTACCCAGACCTTCGCCATTCTCATTCTGTTCCTCAAGATAATGCCAAGCTGTGTTCTTACCTCCCGTACCACGGCGTACGCAGAATATAGCGAAATCGTCGGCTGTATAAGGACTTTCCTGCATTGACTGATTTGGGAACGGTCCTACCACAATAAAGAACTTCTGTCCTTTTGCAATCTTAACAGGCTCTGTAAAGTTGAATATTGTAGGAATTACACTGTCGGCACTACATCTTACATCAGCAGCCTTTACACTTGTTGTTGCTATGATGTCACCAGGTTCTCCGTTGCCTGCCACAGCATTTACTGTCATAGTGATGTCTGCATCTGGATTTACCATTGTGTTCGATGCAAAGTAAACGGCTACGCTGTCAATCTGAGCATCAGCGAGAGGAGCCTTATAAAGTTCGGCAAACTTATCAATGCCGAGCCAGTTAGTACCTGCATAGTTTCCATACCATCCCAGTGCAACCTTTTCTATCTTATTGTTCTCTTCAAAACCAATATTCCATACATACTGTGCACCACCTGCCTGAACAGCGTATGTAAGCATGTCGCTGCTCTCGCCAGCCTCATTCTTAACTGTAAGTCCTACACTGAATACACCCTTGTCAAGATATGTCACTGTAGGATTCTGTTCGTTACTGCTTGTTACATCTGTATTTTGGAACAACCAATTCCATTCTGTAGGCATACCCTTAGAACAGTCTCTGAAAGTAACAGGCACGTTTGTCGGTATGAATACACCCATAAACGGTGATTCGTAACCTTCTTCAGGAAGTCCGATTTTTGCCGTAGGAGCATTCTTGCTAACCACAACAAAACCTGGGCGCTTTATTTCATTTACTTCACTGCCACGTGTTACCACAAGAGTTACGTCGTATGTTCCTGCCTCGTTATATGTCACGACGGGATTATTTTCTGTAGATGTTGCGGGTGTACCACCAGCAAATGTCCATTCCACCTTATCAGGATTTCCGAGAGATGTATTCATGAACTGAATTGTTTCTGTCTCGAACACATGAACAGCATCTGCACATGCCTCGTCTTCCTTAACAAGTTTGAAACCATCTATCACAAGATCTTCGCCACCATGATTATAAAACAGTTCGAACTGCACGTCTCTGTTTGCATATTCGGCAATATTAAAACTAAACTTGTTCCATGCCGGACCTGTATATGCATTATTCTGTGCCCAGTCGAACGCATCAAGCAGCTGACGTTTCTCTCCTGTAGCGACGTCTATCAGATTAAACTGCCATGAACCCCATATTAAATAAATACCCTGGAAATATGCATAAAACTCTACATTGCTGTTAGGTTCTACTTTAAGAACCGGACTCAGAAGCGTTGTGCTGCCACTGCCGTTGTAACCAATAAACGCCGAACGTTTGTCATTCTTATCTATTGATGAGAATGTTGCTTCCTTAAACTTCCATCCTTCTCCTACTGTCCAGCCGGCAAGGTCTTCATCTGTATCGAAGCCCTGATTATAATACGACATGAACGACTTGTCTGTTGTAAAGTTGGCTGTAAGTACATCTTCTCCTGCCTGTGCAGCAAATTTAGCAGATGCAGACAGCGAAATCATGAGAACTGCCACTAATAATGTAAATTTTGTCTTCATAATTAATCTGTATTTGTTAAATTATTATTTCTATAAGTACAGAAATAAGGTCGTATTTAATTACAAATATAAAGACTTTACAAACAAATTCAAAATTTTAGGTATATATAAATATACGAATGGGCGTATTTTTAGATAAAATGCTTTCAAAAAGCGACATTTTACCCATTAATTGGCATAAATATTTAAGTTATACGATGATAATTAAGACATATAAGAATTAGCAGAAACAAGTCTCTGCACATTTATCGTTATTTAATTTTTATGACGAAAAGAATATAGGATGACAATGCAATCAGTGTCACTGTCATCCTATAAAAGTAAATATAAATACACGTACGTTAAACTAATATCGCATAAGTACATGTATAAACTTCATTTATTTCTCGTCCTCTAGATACCATTTGATGTATTCTGTGTAATGACGAGCATAGGTTTCTGCCTGTCCTGGCTTTGTATTCTTAATGAACTTAGCAGGAACACCGCCCCATATTTCATTAGGTCCTATTACTGTATGCTGCGTTACAACCGATCCGGCAGCAACAATTGCGCCCTCGCCCACTACTGCAAAATCGAGTACTACGGCTCCCATTCCTACAAGACATCCGCGTTTCAGAGTGCATGCATGAACGGTAGCATTGTGTCCTATCGACACATCGTCTTCTATAAATGCCGGACCAACAGTATTATGAACATGAATACATGCGCCATCCTGTACGTTTACTCTGTTTCCTATTGTAATCGGAGCAACATCGCCACGTACCGTGGCACCGAACCATACGGAACATTCATCGCCCATCTTAACATCTCCTATTATTGCGGCGTTCTCGCTAAAATAGCATCCTTGTCCCCATTTTGGAGTCATACCTTTTACAGTCTTTATTATTGCCATAATATCATATATTTGTTATGATGCCCATTTAAGTGCTGCATCATTATGTTTATACTTTCATTTAGTTGCAAAAATACAAAATTCTGATAAAAATATTTGGGAAATAACAATAATTACATTATCTTTGCATCCGAAATCTTTGATACGTTCAGTACAGAGAGGGCTTTTAGCTCAGTTGGTTAGAGCAACAGACTCATAATCTGGAGGTCCTTGGTTCAAGC
>JAHHQW010000028.1 GCA_020026195.1 Prevotella sp. | reverse complement strand
GATTCCGTTTCTCTTGCATTTAAAAGAGCATAAGTATTCTCATTACCGTCATAAGCTTCGACATCACCAGATGTGCCTTGCTTCACTCCTAAACTATCAGCGAATGCCTGGGGATGGATGTCTTGTAGATATACGGCGAAACCATTTCCTTGAACTGAGGTGTCATGGTTGAGATAAAAGACTACAGCTATAGCTTTCTCTTTGCTTTGTACATATTCGTTCAATGACATGACATTGCCATCTGTACAAAGAATATGACCGACTTTAACACTTGTATCAGGTACATCGATATGTGAATCACACGATACAGTAGTAATTACTAAAAGTAGTAGACCAAGTAGATGTAATATTTTCATAATGTATTATTTTAAAGGAAGTTTGACACCTATAACAAGTCCTGTTCTGAACAGATCTTTGCCTTTAATCATCAAATCACTTTTGACCTGACCGAATAAAGTCCATCCACCCTTTAGGACGTAACTATGTTCATAGCCCAAATGAATTCCACCTAAGAACTTATGAGTATCACTGCCGGCCGAAGCACCGATTCGTACATTCCCATAATGATTCCTACCTCTGGCAACGCATGGCTTGTATGCAACACCGAATCCGTAAGATTTGTAATTGTGCCAAAAAGATTCAGGACAGATATGGTTGCAGACTTCACATTTATCCCACTTCAAATAACCATTGGCAAAGAACTCCCAAGCATTATGATACTGCGTTTCATATTCATAAGCAAGAGTCAAATCCCAGCCGTTTTCATATAAAAGACCAGTTCCTAAAGTCAGTCTACCACAATGACTTTGAGCTTTTGCACTACCGATTAGTAAAGTAGTAGCTACTAATATTAGTAAATACTTTTTCATAGCTATTCCTCCTCAAGTAATACAGCATTAAAAGAATCTGCCGACAAAACATCTTCGTAGTCTATTCGTAAGCAAATGTTTCGTCCACTAATTTGCTTCTCAGTCATTTCTATCTGTAGAATCTTGTCATTAGGAAATGTCATTTTCTTTAGGACTATCACGTTGCGATACCCTTTTTTGAATGTCTTGGATTGTTCCAGGATTAATGCTGGAGTAAGCTCCACGACCTGTGCGTTTGTTGCTTTTGACAATTTCTTGTCTGCGAGTTTTACTCTGATTTCATCAATATCAAACCTTATGTTAGTTCTGTTCTCAATAGAGAAATCAATGAAGAAGTAATCACCAACAGCATAGATATTATTTAATCTCATTGTCATACGGTGTTCCTTAGTTGAAACGTTGCGGAACAGAGCTGGAGAATTCCAAACTTGTCTTGCAAATCGAACCATCTCTGTTGTAGACATAGACACAGAAGGATTGTTATATGCATTCATTTCAAGAAGCTGAATTTCTTTATCTGTAACAGCTTCTTTCATCCTGGTTGTATAGATCAAAGCATATTGAGTCCTATAACGTTCAGTGACTACTGTAACGATGGCCAGAATATCTCCATCAGCATGTCCGGCTTCTTTAGGTTTTAAACGAACCACATTTTTGATAGGTTGATCACCCACTACCTTGTCTGTTGAAATATCAACAAAGCGGATAGGTTCGGATGCTGTTATTACGGTGGTCACTTGTTCATTAACCGTAAGCTGCTCAATTTCTTCATAGGTCTGCTGAGCGAATGAAGGCATGGATGATAACAATGCAATCACACTCATGCCGATAAATTTATATAGATTCATGTTATTACTATTTTGTATTACTTGACTTCTTTACTGTTGATGATATAGACAAATGTTCCGTATTTCAGTTTTGCTTTATTCTTTTTAATAGCTTTCCCGATGGCGTTACTTGTCTTTTGATATGCATTTTGAATAGCCTGCATTCCCCATTGAGTTAAGCTGTTTCCTGTAGTTCCGTTGTTCATGTTCATGTTTCCCATGACTGCTCCACTGACTACATCTTTACTTGTTTCTCTAAAATGACTATAGGGAACATAAAGACCTTCCAAGCCGTCCGTATCATAAAGGGATAGATTAACTTTCACTAGCTCATCACCAACGAGGATGCTATTAATAGAACCCTTAATACGTTGTGACGAAAATCCACTCATAATTGCATATAAATAGGTTCCTCTTTTTACAATGCGGTCATTGATTTCTACATCGTCTAACAAACGTAATCGGATTCTCGATCCATCTACAGCTTTAATGTTCTCATCAATGATTGCTGTTATTAATTTCGGCTCTTTTTCATCTTGAGACAGAGTATTGAAATAGTCTGAAGAGGTCATAACCTTTTTGACGACGGCACTTGCTTCCTGTTCATCAGAAATTGCTTTTACAGCTTTGCTGTCTTCCGCTATTTGACCTTTTACCTCGATAGGAGGTGGGGCGATTGTATCTTTAACTTCTTGGATTGGTGTTGCTGCTTGTTGACCTTTTAGCCTGGCTTCAGCCAATGCTTTCTCCAATTCGGCTAATGCCTCCTTTTCTCTTTGACTAATATCTTTGGTCTCAGGAACATCCGCTTGTTCCTGTATTTTAGCCACGTCTTCTTCAGTATATTGAGATTCGTAAACTTCTTTATTATCTTGCGGTTCATCTCGTTCAATATTATCAACAGCTGAATAATCAGCAATTTTCCCCCATGACTTAGACATATTCTCATATTTGCTGCCTATTCCGTCTCCATCACGTATAGTTGCATCTGGAATCTCTGGATTCAGATACTCTGTCGTTTTAAGTTTATCGTCAGGAATCTCCGCTTTCTTAGCATTGAAGAGGTCAAAAATAAAATATGACGCTATCAGAAGAGGTATATAAAGAATAGCCGGAAGAACGTATTTCGGCTGATGAAAATTGATTTGCTCAGTTATTTTCATACTCGTTCGATTGAGGATTAAACATTTTCTTTTCTAAGGGCATGTGCATCTTTCGCAAAATACTATCCTGTCTCTCTGTAGCGGTCTGTTGTGGAACTCGGTGATTGTAAACTAACATCAGCCGATAGACATTCCAACCGAAACAAGCCAGCATAAAACCAATCACTATCACTAGAAATGTTTTTCTATGATTTGTAGCGAAAGATTGTACAGTAAAAGCTGCTTTGTCAATTCTCATAGCTTTGGCAAATTTTCGCCCTGCATTGACATCACGCTCGTAACGTTCCTTATTCTCAGGAGCATTTTTATCAGGCATCTCCTCACCGAAGAGCATCCTTCTAAATCCTTTGATATTCATATATGATTGTTTAATAATTAGACTTAGTTTTCTGCTCAAGGTCTTTGTTGACCAATGTCCTCCAGTTTACAATGAGCAGTCCATGGGGATTATTCTCTGTTCTAGGAACTTTCTTTAAGTTGCCTGTAGTCACAAGTTCTCTCGTTAGAATATTACTTCTTCGTTCTATACGTTGACGACCATAATAGGTGAACTCCATTTTGGGCTTGTCAAACTTGATACTATCACATGTGATGTTAAAGACTGCACTTGTTCCTAGGATATTCGAATAGAATCCTCTTTCCTTCAAAGTGTTATATTGGGCCAGACCTGTTTCGTCGACAAGATACATGGCCTTTTCCATTGTATGTCTGATGTATTTATCATCAGGAGCCAACGTGAAGAAAAAATGATGGAACATCTCTACATGACTTTTTGCTTCTACTTCTAGAGTTTCTTCCATGGTAGTTCGATTCACTAACACTGGAACATTTCTGTCAAGTACGTAAACTTTCTGTTGGGCATTGACAACCATATTTCTTGCTGTCCAAATACTCGATATGCTGATTAAAACACATCCTATAAGGAAGGCTGTGCAGATAATGCCTACTAGCTTAACTTTGTTTTCTAAATCTTTGATAACCATATCTATTCATTTTAATATTATCTCATTATTGTAGTCATAGCTCCTGTAGCTGACATTTTAGCTTGACTAGCAACACCTTCACCGAAATTTCTGGTTGAAAAGGCCGTTTCTCCTTCAGGAATCATCCAAGATGCTAAGTCCGGAACAAGGTTTAAACATTTTAAGGCTACGATACTTGCAGCCATAAGATAGCCAGCAGAGAAGAACGAATTTTGCAGATATGCAGCCATAGTCTGTTCAGATACGGTAATTGCCGCTAGATTCTCTACTTGAATACAAAGAACTATATCGAAAAGGAGCAAAACGTAGAAACCTACGAAGTACAACATAGCTCCATAGAAATGCACAGTCAGGTACCGAATAAGCCATTTAGCCCAACTGCTTTCCCATTTCGGTAAAAGACAAAAAGCCCATTGTATCGGTCCAAATATCGTCAGCATACCCAGTAAAATCTGTTGGCAGTAAATGGTTGCCCACCATCCGATTCGATATACGATCAAGGCTATAAGCATCACGATTTTGTCTATACCGACAACAACTCCTGCAGTAAGAGAAGTGAACCATAGCTTGCTTGCGTCTTTCTCCATGTTTGTCACTTCATCGACTCCAGTCTGTTCCATTGTCGCTTCAATCAGATTAGGATCAGAAGTCCCTGAATGTGCGACATCGGCTTGAGCTTGAAGATTACTATAGAGTGTGTCTCTGACATGAATAAGTTCCTGGACTTCTTCAAACTTATCTGTTATTTGTGCAGCTTCTGCTTGATACAGGTCATGAGTGTAAGAACCTATACAGTTGGGGATATATGATAGGAAATCTAAAAAACACCAATTGCTATTACTATTAGCCATTCCTGTATCTGCAGGTGGGTACCACCAACAAAGTACAAAAGAAACAGCTAATGGCTTAAATAGCTTCATGATGTCAAGAGGCTCATTTTTTACCATCATTTTATACGTCATGCTAGCAGCTACCACTATAGAGAAAAGGGCAGCTAAAGCCATACACATTTGCAATATCCACCAGAAAGGTCCTTGAGAACCTGTGAATGTTGCATCACATAGAAATTCATTAGTCTGGAAAATCACATCATCAATTTCTTCTTCTAGAAGATTGATGCCAAAATCCGAAATTACACTACTTGCCATAATTTATCTGTCTATATGTTCACCATTACTTTCACTACCACCATGATTGCCGGAACCACTAGTTCTCTTTCCCGACTCTTTCCAGCGTTGCATCGCAGCACTTGCAATACCTCCTTTGTCAATATTGACTGTGTTCTGTGCTTCTAAAAGAAGTTCTGTTTGGTTAGCTGAGTGTAAACGTACCAGGTACTTCAATAGAATTTCATTTTGTTTCTCTATGTCTGCATAAATGCCTAAATACTCTCTTTTTCGTTGTGCGTTTGGTAAGTAAGCATTCCGAATTATCCGAATCGCAGTATGATATATGTTATGGTATTCCTGCCATCTTTTACTGTCATCGACACTACCTCCGCAAAGAAGGATGCGGTCAATGTTTTTTTGAAATCGTTCCATTGCAGACCGTACCTTGTGTCCCTCGGTATTCCATGCGATATCAACCTGACGGTCAGTAACATTTAAAGCCTCGATCTTCGCTCTCTTGGTGAAAGCTGAATCTATTTTCTCTGCATCATCAACCTGATTGTATAATCCAATACCAGCAGTGGTACGAAAACCTAATTTGTTCTTAATCGCTGCACTTTTCTTGTATTTATTATGTAGCATCCAATAGTAAAATTCAGGCGTAAGTGCTCCAGCTCCAGTCTCTTGCACTGTAATTTGATTCTGTTTAGGAGAATCATGATTATAAGTAACTTGAACCTGTGCCATTAAATTCGATAGGCTCAAAATCAAAAAAGTTAGAGTTGCTATTATTACTTTCATATGTTGTTATTTTGTTTGCAATCCTGCATTACGCCAACGTTCAAATGCATTGTCTATAATTTGCTTTTTAGTACGTGTTCTATAAACCTTTTCTTTCCAATATCCCATTCTTAACTGAATGTATCTCCAGGTTTCAAAGTAGGATCGGTTAAGATGTCGTTCAATGTTATCCATTGAATTATTGATTTCATTAAGTACGAACATCAAGTCTGCTGTGGAACAGGCGGCTGCTCCTGTGGCATACAAGACAAGGTCATTCATCGATCTGAATAAATGTTCCCCTTCATCTGTAATCTGCTTAACGGCTCTAGCATTAATGGCAATTATCATTGTATCAGCCAATTCGATATGCTTACGCTTAATAACCTTCTCATTAAAGTCCGATAATAAATCCTTGTAGTCTACAATACGTCCACGAACAGAGTTATATGTACTCTTTACGTTCAGAGCTGTCCGCAAAGACTGGTACATGACATCAATGACATCAAAAGCCCTAGTGTATTTGTCGAGATCAAAGTTTAGTTCCTTATATTCTTCTACTTCTTCACGACTATATTGATGTAATAGCTTATTGCTGTGTTCTAGCGTTGAACGAGCTAACAGTAGACTGCGTTGCTTTTTGTGGTCGTTGATGTATGCTTCTACAGAAACGATATCAAAAGTCCATTGTGCATAAGATTTGAATGGAAAGAGCGTTACCATAAAAAGGAGCATGACAAGTATTCTCTTCATAATCATTTTTTGTTTTTAGCATTTTCAATCCAACGTTTATGACATTCCTGGACGATGGTTAATCTTCTTCCTTGATCATAGTTGAAAGGAGGCATTAATTCATTCAGTACATCGAGAATACCTCTTTTGTAATGCATCATTTTTTCTAATGAGACGAGATCAGAATAGATATTGGTCAATCTGGCATCCACTTCTCTTGCTATCTGCAATCTGTCGCTAGCCCACAAGAGATGTATAACATCTTCTGTATTATCTTCTTCAACAGGCTCGCTCTTTGCATATTCTGTTGTAATCTTACAATCAGGATATTGTTTTGCGATTTCTGAAATATGTTCATTTACAAACTTTGCTTTTTCTTCATCGGTCATCTGTGGATCGAGTGTTAGTACCTCCGCTATATGTGTTTGCGTATAATCGGATGTAAGCTCCCAATTAATCTGCATGATTGCACGATGTATCTTAATTCCAAGGAAATACTTTGGCTTCCTGGCAATTTTCAATGAAGCTTTAAAAGTGATAACTCCGTTTATATTGGGCATCGTTGCTTTACGGATAAAGGTATATCCACTCCAATGACCTTTATCAATCCACGTCAAATCATACGATGTCCTACAGTCTTGCATGAGAGCAGGAATGCGATAATAGTCGTCAGTTGGGACTTCATTATCTTTACTTGCTTCATAGATAGCATCTTCATACTCTTTTTGTTTTTGTTCCCAGACAGCCAACTCGGTTTTTAATCGTTCTATTGTATTTCTATTGTCATTGTATTGCTGTCTTAGAATTGCTGCATCTTCAATGCTGGCCGAAGAAATCTGACGTAACAAACGTTTGTTCTCTTCTTCTAGCTGTGTAATCTGAGATCTTATTGTTACTACTTTATTATCAGCTTCTGCTTTCAACCTGTCGAGTTCAGAAGTATCTAGGTTATTGTCTGTAACACTTGTCTTCATTGCACATTCTTTACTGTGTGCATTGAGTGACTTTCCACACTGTCTGCATTTGTATTGAGTGGTACCATGACCTAGCGAGGCACCATCAGAGCAAGTAACGCTAATAGTTACAGTTTCACATCCTTTTAATTTAAGTGCATCTGTTGTCTGATAATATTTCTTATTGTCATGCATCAGATAATAGACGTAGCCTTCTTCATTATCATTAAACTCTGATAATCTTGCATTCATTTGAGCTTGGAAAGTATTCAAATCCATTGAATAAGAATCGAATATATCTTCATAAACAGTTTCTGTGTTATCCCAACTTTTTTTCACAGTAATGTAGAAAGCATAAGCTTTCTTAGTCTGTTTCCCCTTTTTGCTGATACTATAACTACTCATGCCATATTCAATGGTATAATGAAAACCATCATTAGATTGGTTCAATTGCTTTACTCTGTTTCGAGACCATCCTGCATGTCTTTCTGAATTGGTAAGAACTCTTTCTTTTTGCTCTGCATTAGGATAAAAAGAGGTGTTTTTCGTTTCAAATCTTACCCAATGATCTCCTTTCAGAATACTTTCATCGTCTGTAGGTGGTCGGTAATCACAAAGAGTCGTTTCGCCTTGATCACGGCGAGCTATATACCATCTCTGAGTATAATAAAGACCTTTAGTCTCGTCGAGATAGTCTGTCATCCATGATGACATATTATAATTGCTGGGTTGAAATAAATCAGCTACATTTTGCTTACCACCAAGAAAATTCAATAAGGTATTAGAAACATCGTTGTCCAACTGACGAAATAAAGATTCGTAATTTTCATAGATGTCAATTACTGCACTAACTTTTCCTCCCATTAAGTCGTGAAAAGAATTCTGTTGTAATAAGGCATTTCCGATATTTGTAATACCAGCAGAAGCGAGTCCGGCTCCCATTTTATATAGATTATCAAGATCCGCTTTAAGGTTTTCTTTTGTAAAATGACCAGGGACAGACGATATGTCATCCAACAGGCGTTCCCAGTTTATACCACCGAGTTCAGAAAGTCTAAAGATGGATGATAGTTCATCTTTGAACTCCAAGAAAGTGATGTCCGAAAATGAAAGGGTTCCATTTGTTACCACGCTCTCAAACTGCATACATAGGGACTTGACTTCAGAACAAATTTTCATTAGATAACTTCCCCAATAAATTGCATTATGGGGTGAATGCAACATCTGTCCGGCTACTATCCATATTTTGGGAATTATCTTCTCAGATACCATGTGGTATATTCTTCGATAATAGTAGTTTTCCGTTGCATTGTTCCATATGTCGATGTTGGTCAAAGCCTTTCTCTCAAAGAATTTACTTGCAAAAATGCCTGCCGTAGCAACTTCTGCTGCATTATAATGCTTTAAGACATTAGCAACCTGTTCACCATAATAACTTTCAGCCGCCACTTCGCTGCCGAATGCGGCAGCCATGGCAGCCACTGTCTTCGGATCATAATTAATGCTATAATATTGAGCATTAGCATTAGAAGAGAAGACAGTGATAAAGATTATAATTATGAACAAAAATCTTTTCATTGAATTGTATTCGTTTTCTGGAGATTTAAAACATGCCCTGTTTCATTGACTTTCTGTGCGAATGGCAAGGGTAGGCTTATTCCGCTTGCGTCCCAGTCACGGCAATATGCGGTAATGGCTTCTTGGTGACTGCATTTCAACTCTGCTTTATACAGCTTCAAAGCTTCCTTTTCAGCTCTTTCTGTTGTATAGGTCATATAGCATTCATGTGGCTCCTCTACACCGTAGACATCGCTTGTTGTACCACGACGAATGAAGACTTCTCTGAAGAAGCTTCTTCCATTCTTATTCTCAAGTCTATTGATGGTGAAGATCTTTTTGCAATCAACGTCGGTCAGACCTAATATGGCTTTAATGCTATCGAACCTCTCTTTGAACTTGTTCTGGTCCAAAAGCATGACTACATCAGAATTATTGATAATAGCTTCTTTTACGATTTCACTACCGATGATGTCCTGAATTTCTTGCGTAACAACTCCAACACTAGCCCAGAACTTTCGAGCTGTCTTATACATGAATTTTATATATTCTGCCATAAGAGGGGAAGCAATAGCTTTCCAGGCTTCTTCAATTACCAGTACCTTACGATTCTTCTTGATTCTCATCTTCTGAAGAAATACGTCCATAATAATCAAAGTCACCAGAGGGAATAGAATAGGATCTTCTTTGATACTGTCAATTTCAAAGACTATAAATGTCTCGTTAAACAAGCTACCATCACTGTTTTCATTTAAAGTCTTTTCATGAATTCCACCTCTATAAAAGACTTTCATCATGAAACTGAAATTATAGATGTCTATTCCGACAATATTATTTTCGTCACAGATATCAGGGATTCTTTGCATCGAGTATTCATAGAATGAATTGAATGATAAACTTTCAACCTTCAGTTTCATTCGCCTGTTCTCAATCATCTTGATTCTTTCCTCAATACGTTTTTTTCTTTCAGATTCAGGACTTGTATAATCTGAATTTGAGTTTCTATCATCAATCAACAGGCTTTTGAATAGATCTTCATGCTGAGTGGGGGTAAAACCATCGAAGCCATTGAAATAGGCATCGTAATATTCTGTAATTGTCTGTTCGATTAATCTTTCTTCTGTCTTTGTAACAACGCCTTGACTTCCTTTCCATATAAGAAGGATCAGACTCTTTAGAAAACCAATCTTTTCTACGTTGAATTCCTCCTTATTTATGAAAAAAGGATTCATAGTCACAGGACGTTCTTCAGTATATGAAATGTACTTTCCTCCTAAATATTCACATAGACCTTCGTATGAATTACCGGTATCTACCATCACGACATCAGTTCCCTGCTCGTATAATTGACGTACAACAGAGTTCATGTGAAATGACTTGCCACTACCACTAGGACCCAGACAAAAGAAATTGGAATTATCTGTCAATTTGTGCTTGCCTTCTTTTCCGGTGATATCAATGGCAACTGGAACACCTTGTCTATCTGTGTAATAGATTTTAAGTGGGGTTGTTTCACTATGCTGAATGTGCTCTTTATACATTAGACAAGCTGCTGCATCAGCTAAAGTGAGAAAACGGTCATAATCTTCACTCATTCTGAAACAATTTCCTGGAAATGAACCAACAAAGAGTTCAAGTTGGTTATAAGCTTGTTTTGATATATGGATTCCCATACGACTGAAACTGTTTTCTAAATGATTAGTACATTTTTGAACATCTGCGTCGATTGGTACTGATACTACTAAATTGAAATGGGTATATGTTAATTGTTTATTCTCTCTAGCGACTACTTCCTGAACACGTTTTATATCCTCCACAGCAATCTGATTACTTGGATTAGGAATGCTTGCATGGCGATTCTTCTTTTTGTCAAGCATTGCTAACTCACGCTTTTGGTTAGGAAGATAGATAATTTGATTATATACTACGGTCTGGGCAGGTACGCTGTCTATTACCGACATAAGGTCTACTGGCATATTGACGTTATTTACTTCAATATTCCTATAAGGTCTTATTATCGACGGAAGATTGCACTGGTCCACATCAACAAGACTATAAATCTTGCATTTCTGATCCCCCATGGCAATAGAATCTCCGTCAACTTTGTAATTTGTCATCGAGAAGATTTTATCTTTAAAATTCATGGCGAAGAACCTATCTACATATAAACTAGCCTCTTTCTTGTTTAAGTATCTGACACCGACTTTGGCATCTCTGAAAAGGTCATGGACTTTTCTGATTTTGGTCAAAAACTCATTCCATTTCTTGTTGTCATATGAAAACAAACGACTTCCTTTCGCTTCTTGTGTGATAGTCAGGTAACATGATGTTTCTGTGAAATTTCTTCCTTCAAAATATTTGAAATAGGCTTCGGTTAGGAACTCCTGATTGGCTTCGTTTTCATCCTTAAACTGTTTACGAACGAAAATATCCTGCTTATGAATGGCATATCCTTCTCCTAGAATCTGCATAGCTCCTGTCAACAAATGGGTAAACTCATAATAAGCATCAATATTAGCTGAGTATTTTTGTACAGGGTTATCAATCTGTAAAATCGCAGAATATTCACCTTTCTTTGTGTAAAGCACGCCGATACCGGCATTATCTTCGATTGAATAATAAATATCCTGGAAGATATGCTTTCGCTTACCTCCTGTTCCAAAAGCATAAACAGAAATAGCCATGCCAAGACAGATTGCTAGAAATATAAGTATGATGTATAGAACCATTTATTAAGAAAAAATAGGGTAGATAAGCCCAAAGAGCAGATCTACCCACGTTCAACATTCAATGCAGCCATGTATTACACATGGTTTATTTTTATATTTTCTTCGAATAGGCATAAATGAATACACCTTTCTTTGAAAGTTTTGTATGGAGACCTTTACGCTGCTTCAAGAGAATCAATGCAATACCACTGGTTAAGATTATTACAAGCAAAATGAGTCCAAGTAAAAATCCGGTCACACAATAACCGACAATGAAACCAACAATGGCACCACCGATAGTTCCAGCTGCCCAATAAATGTATCGACCTTGAACCCCCATAAATTCAAGAGGTCTTTGCAACCCCTTGAATATTGGATAATCGATATAGCCTTTGCTATTCTCTTTTATATCAGTCATATTTATGGCAGATTAGCCTCCGATACCAAAGAAGAGTGGGAGTGCCTGTGCTGCAGCAATAAGGAAAATACAAGCTCCGACTACCATCATGATCTTCTTCTTGACATCCTGTTCCTCATTGTTCATCGCAATATATACTGAGATTGCTCCAACTACGGCCACGATACCAGCAATTGCATAACAAAGTTTCACGACGATAGGAACATATTTGACGATTTCCTCGGTAACCTGGGTAAGTGCTGTAGTACCAGCTGCATAGTCACCAGCCGTAGTCTGTGCCATAACAGGAGCACCACCCAATAACAACATAAAGGCTAAAGCCCACAGGTTTTTCTTCGAACAAGCCTGTTTGAATTTTTGTTTAATTTTCTTGAACATAGTTTTTAAAATTAATTACATGAAAAAAATATTTACCAAATTCTATAACCAAAGAATGCAGGGAATACAATAGAAGCACCGATAATAAATAGGATAGCTCCAAACAACATCAATACGGCTTTCTTCACACCATCTTCTCCAATCTGCATCTTGATAGTAATCTGAAGAGCTCCAATGATTCCAACCACTGTTGCTATAGCGTAGCATAGATAGAGAACATAAAGCATCATAGTCACAACATAGTCATGCATTGATGCTAACGCATCCGCTCCCAAACTATAATTTACACTGCCACACTTAGCAAACAGGGCCGAAGGAACCAGGCACACAATGAGCAAAAAAGTAAATTTTAGTCGCAAGACTCTCATAATTCATTTATTACAGGTTTCCAATCTAGGTCCGGACGACCTGACAGTTTTCCTTTATTGAGCATAGCTTTATATAGTTCTTCGCTATTGTAAGAATCTGACATGAACGATTCAACTTCGTCCAACTCTTCTTTCGCTATGGTTTTAAGATTCTCGATTGCGGATGATTTCGGTGGTTCGTCTTCAGTCGATGTTTCTGTATGTGGTGGAGACTCTGTATCTTGTTCCAGATATTCTGTAGTGTACTCTTCGTTACCTATACTGAATCCACTTTCGCTTTCGGTAACATTGATGCCTTCATCAGTTTCTTTTTGGTCAACAACAAAGATTTCTACATCATCTTTACGTTCTGCTTTCTTTGTATTCAGATCTTTAAATATCATGAACGCATAATAAAGGATATAGATGACAGTCAAGGCCACTGCAAATATAAAGTATGAATTCATCTTTTTAGAATATGATTTTAACTATGATTTTATTTTCGCGCAAAGAAAAATCATATTTTCGAAAATTTAAAATATTATTCCATAAATCAGCTCATTAGTCGTTTATTTAGTATGAAATATTTAAAATCATACTTTAATATCATACTTTGAGACGCTTTTACGATAAGTAATAACAACAAAAAAAGGGATGACCTTTTAAGTCATCCCTTAATACAAAAGCAGATTATAAGGCTATATTAATTTACCTCTAAGAAAATCATTTAAATCCTTATAATTCTGATAACGGACCGATTCGTCTTTTACTCGAATCTCATACATTCCTCTGATTGTCTCTGTTGTTTTCTGTCCAGCAAGATCGTTGTCCAGATAACAATGTATCACGGAATACTTTCCTAACTCTTCTAGGCATTTCTTCAGGTTGCTTACTGAATTTAAAATAAGGAAATCCGTATTCTCAGCTATACATATTGTATCATTACCAGCCCTTTTCAAAGTTTTATAGGAAAGAAAATCCATAAAGCCTTCAAAAATACAAATGTGTTCCTGATGAGTACAGCTACTTACGTAAAGTAAAGTAATGTCCTTATTCTTCATACAACCCTTGAAGTATGCATTTCGGACTTCAAGACCTCTGGAACGATTCTCGAAGGCTATCGCAAAATAGCGTTTCTTTCCCATGTTATAGTAAATCTCTTTACAATAACGTTGGGCTACTTCAACATTAACCATCCTGGATTTTACATAAGACAATAGGGCGACATTGTGCAAATCATGAATCTCAATATTAGACATAACATCCTCCATGGGTGGAGCCTGAACAGACTGGGGTTTTATTCTCATAGGAGGAGCAACGGTTGCATGCTTGGCTATTTGGCTTAGCACAATGCTAACGTCATTCGTCTTATACAGAAATTTTCCCAATTCTATTATATCTCCTCCTTCTGCGATGCCGAAATCGTACCATTCATTTAAGTGATCATTCACTTTGAATGAAGGAGTCTTCTCATCTCTAAACGGAGAATTATACCAATACTGACCTCGCAAGACTCTCTTTGCCTCATATCCAAGGAAGGAAAGATAGTCCACAAGTCGAATTTGCTTTGCTTCTAGAATATTCATAATACTGTTCGGTTTAGTCCATCCTATATATATACCCAAACTAAACTAAACTGCTGTTTGGATAGAGAAATCCTTATTATACCGATATCCAGTATCTTCTTTTACCAGAATTTCCATATTAGTAAGGAACTTGCAAAGTTTCACAATCGTATTACGTCCCCGAGAATATCCGATACTTGCATATCCTTCTCTTAGAGCCTCGAGTAGTTCCTGATATCCCATGTTTTGCTTTTCCTCAAATGCATGATTTAAAGCCTCCCTATGCTGAGACTCTTTCATATCTATAAAAGATGATACTCTTTGTGTCCTATCTTGTGAAGATTTATAATTCTCCACAAGATGGGGAAGGGCATCTTCACCAATAGAGAATGCAAATGGATCAAACTCTCGGTCTCTGATGTGAACAGCTTTGACTTCACTGACGTTGGGATTATCTGGCAGCTTTGACACCTGCAGAATAGTTTCCGCTTTGTTATTAAGTTCGGTTCCAATATGTCCTCGAGTATTGTCATCGCCTTTGTTTTGATGCAGTACTGTGTGAATGTGCAAGTCGTAATAACTAGACCATCTCATCAGATCATTGATAATCGTCAAAGATTCACTAGGAGAATTGATATCATGTATTAAATCTCTGATACCATCTATCACGACCAATCCGATGTCTGACTCTTTCTGTAAAGCCCAACTGATAATATCGCATCTTTGCTCGGGCGTGTATTCTCGAAGAACGAAGAACATAATTCTGTCATCTTCTCGGTCAGTAGGCAATCCGGCTAATCGTAAAATACGTTCCAGAACTTTATGACAATGACACTTGCTTTGTTCTGTATCGATATATAGAATCCGTTCTTTCCCGTGAGGAAGAATCGTTCGATATTTCAATACTTCGTGTCCGCACAATGCTGATGCTACAATAGCAGAAACATTAAAGGTCTTTTTACTTTTAGGCTTGCCTGTGGACGCACTGAAATTACCCAATGTCGCTATTGTTGTCCCATTGACTTTGACAATCTCTGGTGGAAATTCATATTCCTCTGTAACATTTAGACGAATATGCTCAAGAAGATTCTTGTACTTATCTTCATCGATTCTACTATTGTTGTATAAATCTAATGCTGAATTCATTTTTTATCACCTTTTTGTTGACGTTCTTGTTCCAACTCAAAAATCTTGAGATTTACTTTCTTATCGATTTCTTCATTAGAAAGAATTGGATTCCTTTTTATCCAGTTGAGAAGTTCATCTCGTTGAATGTAGATTCCTTTTCCTGTAGGCTTATAAACTGTAATGACTTTTGTCGAAGTCATTTTGTAAACTTGACTTTTCGATACACCTAGGAAACGAGCAGCTTCATCGATGGTCAGATATTCCTTGATCGTATATGCCATATTCTCTATAATTCTCAATTCTTTGATAAGAGAATCCAGCGAATCAAAACGTGTTAGAAAATCCTTCACTCTAAATATCTGTTCCTGAAAATGCTCTAAAGAATTTGACTCCATAAATGCTTTTAAGGCTTCCATTCGTTCAAAGTACATTTCTATTTCCTTGCGATTCATAATACAGCAGGTTTAGGTTGTTCCAGACCGATACGTTTGGCCATACATGGGTTTCTCATCGCCCATTTCTTTAATTCTTCTAAATTGAAATAGACTAATCTACCATTGGGCTTGTAATGAGGAATCAACTTTGAAGAAGTCAACTTATAGAGGTAACTTTCAGAAATACCTAAAAATGTACAAGCTTCTGACGATGTTAGAATTTCCTTACTCAACAATAGACTATTGGCAACTTTTATGATGTTGTTTTCGATTTCATCTATCTGTCCGATCTTCTTCCCCAATGATTCAACAGTTTCTTCAAGATGTTGAATCCTTTGTGGAGAGATTTCATTAGTAGAATCCTTTTTTCTTGTTCTCATCATGATTCATTATTTAAAATTAGACATAAATGGAGAGCCCTCCGTAATAACCGGTTACGGAGGGCAAAGTAAAAACATGCTATAGAATCATGAAATTGAGAATGTTGATAATCAACACTTATCTCAACACAATTCTCAACGTTTAGTCATTTCTTTTATTTGACTTATCTTCCTTTAGTTGTTTATATCGCATGTCTATAAGGTCTAAAATCTCAATTTCCTTTTTCATCAAAGGCCTACGTTCGTTTAAACGATAAAGGGTTGACGAGAGATCATGTTGAGAGAGAAACTTCTTTCCGGAGGAACTTGTTATAAGTTCTCTTCGAGCGATGTCAAGCTGCCATGTATCACTCACGAGATTTAAAGATAAGAGCCTGTCAAAAAATAAAACAAGGCGAGAGTTATTGGTTGTCGTGAGCGAACGATATTTCTCATGTCCTAGTAGAGTGTAAGCATCTGCCAGATTGATATGTTCTTTGAATAGATTGATCTCGTTAGAAACAGAAACGATAAGTTCTGCAACAAGCTCATCCTTGAAACTGACTGTATCAAGGTGTACCTCTTCCTTTTCATCCTGTGAATTGGGTGGGTTATTGTAAGAGTGTAGCGGAGAATCTCCGATATAGAAACGATTGATCAATTCCTCGATATCTGAATCAGATAAAGATGGCCGAGCAAAATACAATTTCACTAATCGTCCATACTCAATGAGGAGTTTGGTAACAGTTAGGCAATTTCGCTGATGTTCATTTTTGCTCCAGGCATCGGAATTGTCATGGAATTGGATAGAGTTTATGAAATCAAACATGCACAGATAGTAGCTTTTCTTCTTTGCAAGCACTTCTGTCTGATATAAATCATAAGCTTGTCTGATTAGAACCTGTAAGCCTTCATGACCTACTTTGGGCGGGACATAAGAATCGTCCCTGAAGAATCTTCTCAAAAAGAGAGAGTCCTAAAGAAAATTTTTTCTTCATCGTTAAAAAATTTAATTGTTTGTAATATAAAATCCACCTAATCTGTAAGTGGTTTAGTGTAGTTTTCTCTATTAAATCTTTCAGATATCGTTCTCAACTCTGGATTATATTTTTCCAGGAGATTTTTGCGTCGCATAAACGATATTGATGATCCCATCGTTCCTTTGTGCGGTTCGTGTCCTTGTATACGAAAACAGCACATTGTTTTCACCCATATATTTTTGGGGTTCTCTTTACTAAATGTCATCCATATGAAATATGTCAAATATCTCTGCTCTGCTATCCATTCTATAGGTTTTTGGAATTTTTCAGAATCAAATATTCCTATGAAATTTTCAAACTTGGTAGCAATGTCGATGTAACCAAATTTAATAAGGTCATCATACAACCTTTTTTTCTTTTCAATGCCCTGTGAAGTGTAGAAAATATTGTTCTCCCTATAAGACGTTGTTATTTTCGTAAAATTCACTTCTGGATAAAGACTCATCGCAAAAAGATGTTTATCGCAATGATAGAGTCTTGGTAAATCGACAGTGCTTACGCGATAAGCGGCACGATTCCATTGCCTTTCAAATTGATAATACATTTGTCTTTCAGGAAATCCAAGTAAGGTTCCGACAGCGAATGCTATTACTCGAAGTTGGGCCGATGTTGTTTCTTTCAAGGGCATGTATTTTTTGTCTAGCAGATGTGCATCAACAGCTCTGCCAAGCAATGCTGCAGCTTCTTCGTTAGCAAGAGCTGGAACTAAATCGGGAAAATCCTTATATTGCTCCGCTACAATCTTTTTACAAAGATCTTCTAGATTATGCATTGATTTTGTGTAAGCCTGTATATGTGGACGAACACGAGCGTCAATCGTCCCATTTCGTTCGTTTAAATAGTCTTCTATAGATTTTACAGGTCCTATTTTCAGAACTTGTTCTGCCAAAAGAATAATAGGTGTCTCTTTAAGGAAATCATAGACTTGATCCACCCATGTACTCAAATCAACAACCTCCGGATCGATAGTTGAGATACCCAGCTCTTCGTCTAAATCAATCCAGTAATATATTTGTTTGACTTGTCTGTTGATTTTGGCAATAGTTATAACTGCTTCTTGTCTGTTCATGGTGGTCACATTACTCTATGTCAGGAATTAAAGATACGGCTTTCTGTTTGTTCTTATCCAAAACTTTGGCATAAATTTGCGTAGTTGCAATATTCTTGTGTCCCAAAAGTTTTGAAACGGTATATATATCTGTTCCTAAATCTAACATCATAACAGCAAAACTATGTCTAGCACAATGGAAAGATATTTCTTTTGTAATACCAGCAGATAAACACCACCTTCTTAAAAAGTTCGTAACCCACGAACCATAAGAGAAACCAGTAAAAACTTTGTCGGTTGGTGCTGTTCGTTCACCAAGATACTTCTCAGCTTGTGGCGGTATATCTAAATATTCTTGACCTCCTGTTTTCTTCTGTTTAAATTCAATTCTTGTGTATTCCCCAAATTTTTGGACTTCTCCCCAGGTCAACTTCTCAATATCACTTTTTCTGATACCGGTAAGACATGAAAAAAGAAAAGCTCGTTTAAGTATCGGAGCAGAACATGGAGTGGCTGCAAGTTTCTTTATTTCATCGATAGTAAGATAATCTCTTTTGATTTCTTCTTCTTTGAAACCTTTGATACCTCTCAATGGATTGATGGGGATGATGCGTTCATCAAAAGCCTGATTGATACAAGCACGCAACTTATTAAAATAAGAGACTTTTGTATTTGTAGACAGTTTCTCATAATTGCGTTTATAACTTCCCTCTGACACCTTATAATCATCTTTCTCCGCTATCTCAAGATAATCCTTAAAACCCAACACAAATTCAGGAGTAACTTCTTTGAACGTCGTTTTTTCGTCACAATAGATTTCAAGATAACGTAAGCAGCTCTTCCAATTACCATAATTGCCTTTAGTTGTTGGATCATTGCTTCTGTCTTCCATCATCTTTCGGTAATAAGCGAGGAAAGGGGTTTCTTCCTTAAATTGCTTCGTGAATGAATATTCTCCATTCTGAAGCTCAATCTGTCTCTTCGCCTTAATTGCTTGAGCGGTGGCCAAAGTTTGTCTGTTCTGTTCCTTTTCTGCAGGAGTTGTCGCATTCACAAGATATAGTTTCAAATATTCCTTGTGACGATGACCATTCCTATATATATCTAGGAACAGACTAATACTTCCGTCTTTTAGCTCCCTTTGTCTAAGTTTTACAGGTTCTTTCTGTACATCCGTTTTCTTCGTCATAAATCTGGTCATTTAGATTAATTATTCTCTTTTGTCCCTCGAGGTCCAAAGGGACAAAGAGGGACATCTTTTTTGTCCCTTTTTGTCCTTCGAGGAACAACGCAGGGACAAAAATAATGCAAATATCTGAAACCACCAAGAAAGTACCTTGACGAAAAGAAAAGAAGAACAAACAACGGTAATAGTTGATAATCACTATTTTAGCACCAGTTGTTTGCTCTTCTTATGCTTATTTTTGCAAGTAGTTTCAATACCTAAAAAGGCCTTTTATTTTCCCACGCAGAAGTTCTTAAATATATTATTAAGTACCTCTGGGGTGTTTATTTCGCCGCCTACGATTTCGCCTAAGATATGGATGCAATCTCTTAAGTCCTCGCTTAACAAGTCACTGGGGATGTCATTGTTGAGACCATCTATTACGCGGAGAATGCTGTCGTGGGCACGGAGGAGAGCGTCGTAATGACGAGCATTTGTTACTATGACATCGTTTTCACGGATTTCAGGGATGTCGGCAGACTTGTAGATTAAATTCTCTAAGTCAGAGATGTTAGAAGAATTCTTCGCACTGATATTTATGTCAGCATTAAAGTTATCTGAAGAAATATCTATCTTGTTTCTTACCTTTATTAAATGCTTGCCGGCAGTGCGACTCTCTATGTCAGCAATTTCATCAGGAGATGGTTCAGAATCCAATATCCAGAGGATTATGGAAGCCTTAGCAATCATGGAGTAGGTACGGTCGATGCCCAGCTGCTCTATTGTGTCGTCAGTGTTACGTATGCCGGCTGTGTCGATGAAACGGAAAGTAACACCGTTGATGTCAGCAGTATCCTCGATGACGTCACGTGTAGTGCCGTGTATGTCGCTTACTATGGCACGGTCGTCGTGTACCAGCTGATTGAGAAGAGTACTCTTACCTACGTTAGTCTTTCCAATTATGGCAACAGGAATACCATCCTTTACAGCCTTACCCGTGGCAAACGACGAAGCCAGCGTAGATATACGGTTACTTATCTCATTAGCTAAGTCTATCAGTTGTTTACGGTCGGCAAATGTCACGTCCTGGTCAGAGAAATCAAGTTCAAGTTCCACTAACGAAGTCATCTTCAACAGCTGCTCGCGCAATAAAGCCAGCGAGTTAGTAAAGTTACCACGCAGCTGTCCTAAGGCAATATCGTGAGAAGCACGGCCCGTTGAGGCTATAAGGTCTGCCACAGCCTCAGCCTGACTTAAGTCCATCTTGCCGTTCAAGAAAGCACGACGTGTAAACTCTCCCGGAGCAGCACTCTCACATCCGTTTTCAATCAGAAGTCGCAGAATACTCTCAAGAATATACTGCGAGCCATGACACATTATCTCAGTGCTGTTCTCGCCCGTATACGAATGAGGCGCACGATATACCGCCACCATTACCTCGTCGATTACGTTCTCTCCGTCGCATATAGTTCCGTATGAAAGCGTATAAGCCTTTCTGTCACAGAGCGACGAACCGCCGTGCGACTTAAAAATCTTAGAAGTTATGTTGATGGCATCTTCGCCCGATACCCTTATTATTCCGATGGCGCCGCCACGTCCTGTGGCAATGGCACATATGGATGTGTTCATAAAAACGAATAAATGAAAAAGGTGACAATCGCGCAAAACGACTGTCACCGTATGTTATGATGATAAATTAAATTCTCTCAAGAACTTCCTCGATAAGATTATCGATTGTTCCCTTGTAACCAGTATTTGCACTCTTAGCCACGCGGTTAGCGATAACCATGCAGCAAGTCATGGCCTTGTGTCCCATCAGGGCAGCAAGTCCGGCAAGTGCACTGCTCTCCATTTCGAAGTTAGTAATCTTATAACCGTTATATTCGAATGCCATGATTTTTTCATTCTGATGAGGATCTGCCAGAGGAATACGCAGTTCACGTCCCTGAGGACCGAAGAAACCACCGCAGGCAATAGTAACGCCGCGAACCATGTCGTCACCGGCAATGCGGTCGATAAGATCCTTGTTAGCGTCAATTACATAAGGAGCGCACAGCTGCTTGTTCCAGTTCATGTGCTTTGTGAAAGCCTCCTCAAACTTAAGGTCGCACACATCGTTACGACCGGCATAGAAGTTAAGCAGACCATCGAAGCCGATACTCTTTTCACTTGCTATGAATGTTCCTGCCGGAGTGTAAGGCTGCAGACCACCGCATGTACCTACGCGCACCAGAGTAAGCGAGCGTTTCTCCTTCTTCTCGGTACGAGTCTTAAAGTCGATGTTAGCCAGCGCATCAAGTTCATTGACCACGATGTCAATGTTATCACATCCTATACCAGTACTTACGACCGAAATACGCTTACCCTTGTACATACCAGTAACGGTACGGAATTCGCGGCTCTCCACCTCACATTCCTTTGATTCGAAGTGAGAAGCTACGAGAGCTACACGTCCGGGGTCACCCACGAGGATAACCTTGTCGGCAAGCTGTTCTGGTTTAACATGCAGATGGAAAATACTTCCATCGCCATTTATAATCAGTTCTGATTCTGCAAAATACTTTTCCATAATATCTCAGCCTTTCTTATTTAAAGTTTTATTCTCTTCGTTAATAATGTCTTTGTGCATCTGTTTCACATCATCCAGCAGCTGCTCAAATTCTTTCTCCATCTTAAGAATCTCTGGAGCCATCTTACTGCGTTCTCCTTCGCGTGACAAATGGAACTTAATACGTTTTTCAGAAATGATGTTATCCATCTCCTCTATGCGCTGCTGTGCCATGTACATTTTATAATACATGTCCTGTGCTTTCTTCGACTTGAAATCGTTGGGAGAGTGATATACAGTATTATTATTTATGGCAAACGACATTGCATTGCTATTCTTTTCCTTGCTGTTGCTGCTGATAGATTTAATTCTGTCAAGTACTTTGGTGCGCATCTCTTTTGTAGAAGTCTCCATATAAGAGTGGATGCGTGCAAATCTCTCAACCTTCTCTTCTCCCAATTCCTCGATGTCATAATTCTTACGTACGTCGTTAGGAACAAAAGTGTAAACTGTTACGTTGTCGTCAGTCTTGTTACGGTCTGTAACGAACCATCCCACCTTGTTTACATCGTCGATTACCAGCATATAGTCGTTAGCGGGTGAATTGAATGGCAGACCGATGTTCTGTGGTTCAAGGAAAGTTCCGGAGTCAGAATCGAAACTTGTTACAAAGATATCGTAACCGCCCAGACTCTTTTCTTCACTTTTAGCAGAGAAGTAAAGCGTCATGCCGTCAGTCATCAGATAAGGATAGTTGGCACTCTGGGCAAATTCGTTAAGCTCATTTAGTTCGCGCTCATTCTTCCATTTACCATAAAGCTTGTCTGCCGTATAAAGTTTGATACCATCCTTCGTCGGTACAGAAATGTAACATTTATTTCCGAAACCATTGACGAAACCATAACATCCCGTAGAGTCAGGCTTGTTAAAGAATTCAGTATAAGGAACAATGCTTCCGATGTCTTTTGACAGCTTGATATGTTTCATGAAATCATCCTTCTTCGCATTTACGCTGTCCACAAAAACAATCTTCTGAGTTGAGGGCAGCATTTCTTTATACATCTTCTGCTGGATAGTTTCCTCCACTTTCTCGACCTTCTTTCTTCTTGTGCGTCGGCGCTGAGCATCAGCTGTTGTGGATACAAACAGTGTTAGAATCAATATAGGTAATATTTTTCTGATTTTCATATATCTCTGACATTTCATTCTTGGATTTACAAAGATATACAGAATCTTGATAATAGTCAAATAATTATGCAATATTTTGATTAACACATAGTATAAAAATTTTTGCTGACATGCAGCAGATAATATACATTTAGTCTATTGTTTAGGTTTATAATCTTCTAAACTTTTAGCTGCGCATATAAAATTAAGTATTGTCAGTGTTATGCACATATATACAGATGTTAGTATAAAATGAAGAAGGATGGCAGTGATATACCTAATAATGATTAAAAATGATAGTATGCGTATACTTTTTTGATGATTTATGAGCATCACGTTCGTAAAATAGATAAAAAACAGTAACTTTGCAACATCAAATTATAAAAACAAGACGAATATGAAAGCATTTGTATTCCCTGGACAGGGTGCCCAGTTTGTGGGTATGGGTAAGGATCTGTATGAAAGCAATCCTTTAGCAAAAGAACTTTTTGATAAGGCAAACGATATTTTAGGTTACAAGATCACTGACATAATGTTCGAAGGAACAGACGATCAGCTGAAAGAGACAAAGGTAACACAGCCTGCGGTATATCTTCACAGTATCATCAGTGCATTATGTATGGGTGATAAATTCCAGCCCGATATGACGGCAGGTCATTCACTCGGAGAGTTCTCGGCACTTGTAGCTGCTGGTGCTCTTAGTTTCGAAGACGGTCTGAAGTTAGTATACAAGCGTGCCATGGCGATGCAGAAGGCTTGCGAGGCAACACCTTCTACTATGGCTGCAATCATCGGTCTGCCTGATGAAAAGGTAGAAGAAATCTGTGCTCAGGTAAATACTCCCGAATCAGTATGTATCCCTGCAAACTTCAACTGTCCCGGTCAGCTTGTTATCAGCGGACATAAGGAAGCTCTTGAGAAGGCTTGCGAACTGCTTAAGGCAGCAGGTGCACGTCGTGCCCTTGTACTTAAGGTAGGCGGTGCATTCCACTCACCTCTGATGGAGCCTGCACGTGTAGAACTTCAGGAAGCTATCGAGAAGACAGAAATCAGCGCACCCAAGTGTCCTGTTTACCAGAACGTAGATGCTAAGCCTCACACCGATCCGGTAGAGATCAAGGCAAACCTCATAGCACAGCTCACAAGTCCCGTTCGCTGGACACAGAGCGTACAGAACATGATTGCCGACGGAGCCGACGAATTCACAGAGTGCGGTCCGGGTGCAGTTCTTCAGGGCTTGGTTAAGCGCATCGACAAGACCATGAATGCCCACGGCATAGAATAATCAATAACATTATAACAAAGGGTTGGAAGCGCTGATAGTCTTTCAACCCTTTGTCTTTTTCAGACAGACTATTTCATAATCTGCCTTTTTAGTATTCATAATTGAAAAGTTTTAATGGATAAAATAATAATTTATCAGATCTTTACACGACTTTTCGGTAATCGCACCAATAATAATATCGTTAACGGCTCGATAACTGAAAACGGATGTGCAAAGTTTAACGACATTAAATCAAGAACCTTAGAGCGTATTTCAGAATTAGGAGTTTCGCATATATGGCTTACGGGTGTCATACGCCATGCCACAACCACAAGCTATAAATCATACGGAATAGATGATTCTTGCAGTGCTATTGTAAAGGGCAGGGCTGGTTCGCCTTATGCCATAACAGACTATTATGATGTAGACCCCGACCTTGCCGTAGACGTTGACGAAAGAATGTCTGAGTTTAAAAGACTCGTAAGACGTATACATAATGCAGGCCTTAAGGTCATAATAGATTTCGTTCCAAATCATGTTGCAAGACAGTATCATTCGGTAATGAAGCCCGAAGGCGTACGAGACTTAGGAGAAGATGACGACCGTAACATGGGATTCTCTGCTTCAAATAATTTCTATTACTGTGTAGGTCAGGAGTTTGCTCCCAATTTTGATAAGGGCAGTTATACAGAGAATCCGGCACGGGCTACAGGTAATGATAAGTTTGATGCACATCCCGGACAGAACGACTGGTACGAGACGGTAAAACTTAACTATGGCGTAGACTACTGCGATGCCGGAGGCGTTTCGGTACATTTCAATCCCATTCCCGACACATGGCTTAAGATGCGCGACATACTTATGTTCTGGGCATCTAAGAAGATAGACGGCGTACGCTGCGATATGGCAGAGATGGTGCCTGCAGAGTTCTGGGCATGGGTGACAGTACAGATAAAAGAGAAATATCCTGAGTTTGTATTCATCGGAGAAGTGTACAATCCGTCGCTCTACCGTAAGTATATTGCATCAGGTTTCGATTACCTTTACGATAAGGTAGGAATGTACGACCGTATTCGCAGTGTGATGCGTGGCGAAGGCGATGCGTCTGAAATTACATGGCAGTGGCAGAGTGTCGATGACATAAAAGACCACATGCTTTATTTCCTTGAGAATCATGACGAGCAGCGTATTGCCAGCGATTACTTTGCCGGAAATGCACTGAAGGGAATACCTGCGGTTATGGTATGTGCACTTATGCGTAACAATCCGTTCATGCTGTATGCCGGACAGGAATTTGGTGAGAAAGGTATGGACAGCGAAGGTTTCAGCGGTTGTGACGGACGTACTACGATATTCGACTACTGGTCTCCCGGCAGTCTTTACAGAGGATATGTTCAGAGAAGATCGCTCCGACAGGATGAAAAGAATATCTATAAAAAGTATTGCAGGATACTTAACGACGCAGCACATCAGAATGCTGTTGTCAACGGAGTATTCTTCGATCTGATGTATGCCAACCTCGATAACGCTAATTTCGACAAGCATTCGGTCTATGCGTTCATCCGTAAGAGCGAATCACAGCTTATGATTGTGGCAGCTAATTTCAGCGACAAAAACCTTGACACAGAGATAATAATTCCTGCACACGCATTCGAATTCCTTAACATTAATGAAGGACAGCGCTTAGTCAAAGACATTCTCACCGACAAAAAGATTCCTCTGATTCTTCAGAAGGACGGTAAGATAAAGGTAAGCCTTAATGCTAATGATGGTGTGATACTTGATTTTAATTATCGTTCCTGATGAAAAAGATAATACTTATTACAGGAGGTCAGCGTTCGGGAAAGAGCCGTCATGCCGAAGAACTTGCACTCAGTCTTTCCGACAGACCGGTGTATATTGCCACCGCACACGTATGGGATGATGAGTTTCGAGAGCGGGTACGCATACATCAGGAACGTCGCGGACCGCAGTGGACTAACATAGAAGAAGAGAAGTACCTCGGCAACATACACATAGAGGGCAGGGTGGCAGTGATAGACTGCCTTACTCTGTGGTGCACCAACTTCTTCTATGACGTAGAAAACAACAGAGAGGTAAATGTAAAAGATGCACTCGGAGCAGTGGAGCGGGAGTTTGATAAGTTCACGTCTCAGGATGCAACGTTCATCTTCGTAACCAATGAGATAGGCAGCGGAGGCGTAAGCAGCAATGCATCGCAGCGACATTTTACAGACCTTCAGGGATGGATGAACCAGTATGTCGCAGCACATTCCGACGAGGTAATACTTATGGTAAGCGGAATACCAGTAAAGATTAAATAACATGACAATGAGACATTTCAACATAGTGCCTAGAGACAAGAGCATATCAGCTGAGGCCCAGCACAAGATAGACTATCTTAACAAACCCGTCGGCTCGTTAGGAAGATTAGAGAGTCTTGCCAGACAGATATGCATCATCCAGCATACATTAGAACCCCGGCTGAGCTGTCCGTCGCATATAGTGTTCGGTGCCGATCACGGAATATCCGACGAACATGTGAGTGTATCGCCGAAGGACGTTACGTGGCAGATGATGATAAACTTTACACGCGGCGGTGCTGCTGTAAATATGTTCTGTCGTCAGCATGGCTTTAAGCTCCATATAGTAGACATGGGCGTGGACCATGACCTGTCAGCATACGGAGACATCATAAACCGCAAGGTGGCTTACGGAACAAAGAACTTTCTGCACGAGGATGCTATGACCACGGAAGAGTTTGCCCGTGCCATAGATGCCGGAGCAGAGATGACCGATATGTGTCATGACGAAGGATGTAACATCTTATGCGTAGGCGAGATGGGAATATCAAATACATCACCGTCGAGCATCTGGATGTCACTCATGGGCAGCATCGACATTGACAAATGTGTAGGCATGGGTGCCGGTCTTAATACAGAAGGCCGTAACAGCAAACTCTCTGTTCTCAGACGTTCGATAGAGCGTTTTAAGAACGAACATACAACATACACTACCGAAGACATAATGCGCTGTTTCGGAGGTTTCGAAATGGTAGCGGCAGCAGGAGCGATGATGCGTGCAGCCGAACTCGGAATGATAATCATGGTCGATGGTTTCATAATGTCGGCATGTATGCTTGCAGCGAGCCGTATGTACCCTGCCATCTTAGACTATGCAGTATTCGGACACTGTGGCGATGAGAGCGGACACAGACAGATGCTCTCGCTCATGAATGCCGAACCGCTGTTGCAGTTAGGATTCCGACTCGGCGAAGGAACAGGAGCACTCTGTGCCTATCCGCTTATAGACAGCGCAGTAAGAATGATTAACGAAATGGGAAACTTTGACAATGCGAATATCTCTAAATACTTCTAGCAAATGGTACGACCGTATATGGGCTTCGCTCATATTCTTTACCCGTCTGCCGTGGTGGCGCATATACCAGCCTCCGCGCGACAGTTACCGTACAGTTATTGAACACTGGCCTCTCACAGGATGGATTACAGGCGGTGTTACGGCAGCTATCCTCTACTGGGGTTCCATGCTGTTTCCGTTTGCCATAACGGTCATCATAGCCGTTGCCGTAAGAATGCTTCTCACGGGTGCATTCCATGAAGACGGACTTGCCGACTTCTTTGACGGCTTCGGTGGCGGAGGAATAAACCGCGAGCTTATACTCACCATAATGAAAGATTCGCATATAGGTACGTTCGGCGTCATAGCACTGATAATGTACGAACTCCTGCTTATAGTGTCACTTTACAGCATGGGACCGTATTATGCAGCCTTTGCGGTACTTGCTGCCGATCCGTATGCCAAACTGATAACCTCGCAGCTTCCGCTCATATTACCTTATGCCCGTGCCGAAGAACAGTCTAAGTCGGGTGTAACTTATCGTCAGTACGGAGTGTGGCAGGGGGTGTCGCTTGCATTGCAGGGACTCATACCCATTGCCTTGTTCTTCATCTTTTCAGGAGTTACAGCACATTGGGACCGACTGATATTTGCACCATGTATAGTGATGTACTTTCTCTATTATTTCATCAGAAAGAGAATAGGCGGATACACAGGCGACTGCTGCGGAGCTATCTGTCTGCTTACGGAACTTGCGTTTTATTTAGCAATGCTTACAATAGTATTATAGGTTATGGAAAAAGGATACGTTCACGTATATACCGGAAACGGAAAAGGAAAGAGTACGGCTGCCGTAGGACTTGCTGTGCGTGCCCTGTGTGCCGGAATGAGTGTATATGTCGGTCAGTTTGTAAAGAACATGAAATACAACGAGACTAAGATAGAATCTCTTTTCCCTAAATTGAAAGTCGAACAGCTTGGTTCAGGATGTTTCATCTTCCGCGAACCATCGCAGAAAGACATCGACATGGCACGCGAAGGACTTGACAGATGTACTGAAATCCTTGCTTCTGGGCAGTATGACGTGGTGATACTCGACGAGATAAACATTGCACTTTATTTCAGACTCATCAGCGTGAAAGATGTCGTTGAGGCTGTCAGAAACCGTAAGCCAAACGTAGAGGTAGTGCTTACCGGACGTTATGCTCCGCAGGAGATAATAGACATGGCAGACCTTGTTACCGATATGCAGGAAGTGAAGCATTATTACCAGCAGGGCGTATTATCGAGAGACGGAATAGATAAGTAAACATTTTAATATTACAGATATATGAAAGTAACATTTATAAGACACACCAGGGTAGGTATTCCTAAGGGAATATGTTATGGATGGACAGATGTTCCGGTGGCTGATACGTTCGAGGAGGAAGCTGCCGTAACGCTCAGGAACCTTGGAGATAATAAGTTTGATAAAGTCTATACATCACCCCTGACGAGAGCTGTTAAACTTGCAGAATTCTGTGGTCATGCCGATGCAGAACGCGACGAGCGTCTTAAGGAAATGAACATGGGCGACTGGGAGATGCAGAAGTTTGATGAGATAGAAGATCAGGATGCCCTTAACAAGTGGTACGATGATTATATGCACCTTGCAGCCACCAATGGCGAGAGTTTCCCAAAACTCTATTCGCGCGTGTCATCATTCCTCGACGAACTGAAGACGATGCCTTATAAGAATGTTGCAGTCTTTGCTCACGGCGGCGTTATCATCTGCGCCGGTATTTACGGAGGTCTCTTCACTGCCGACAACTGTTTTCAGCATCTTGTAGATAACGGTGCCATTCAGACTATAGAAATTTAATGAATATATACCGAGACGGTAGAAGCATCAGCGACTTACATTGCTGGTGCTTTTATTTTATATCTTCACATAACAGATATACATCAGAGTATGTATTGCCTTACATTTATGATTATGCAGAGATATTTATTAATCTGATATTTTTCAGATTAATTATTTATAATGTCCTTCAAATTACTATATTTGCAAAAACTACGAAAGATAAAAGATATGCTGAAGAAGTTAGATAATGGATTTTCGCTACATTTAAAACGTTTCAACGAACTGTCTTTAGACGAACTTTACAGTCTGCTGAAATTACGCAGCGCAGTGTTTGTGGTAGAGCAGAACTGTGTATATCAGGACTTAGACGATGACGATCAGAGAGCACTGCATCTATGGATTACAGATGCACAGAACAATATCAAGGCAATGGCACGCGTATGTGCTGCCGGTACGCACATGAGCAGAGTATCTGTAGGACGGGTAATATCAACCGAGCGCCGTAAAGGTTACGGACAGATGATAGTACGTGCTGCCGTTGAGGCTGCAGTAAGCGAATTTAAAGTAGAAGAAATAGAGATAGAAGCACAGGAATACACCATGAAGATGTACGAGAAGGTAGGATTCCGCAAGACATCAGAAGTGTTCATGCTCGACGGAATACCACACATTAAGATGACATACAATCTTAATTCAAAGTAAAAATCATTATTTTTGCATCAGCAAATAAAAATGACTATCATGGAGATAAAGGATGTAGAATACTTAAATTGTTTTGAGAATAAGGTTCAGAACGAACTTCTTAAACTCTGTACAGAATATAATATGTTAGACGGAATACTGCTTGCAACAGACGACGTAGACGATATATGGAAGGAGATGGCTCCCGAATACGTGGCAGATGCAGTGCGTGAGATACAGAACTATCCCGAAGTGTCGGTGTCGTGGGCAATGTATCTTGGCATGGCAGTAGCTTACGGATGGGACGAAGACTGGGAGAAATGCAAGGAAACACCTTACAGTAGTTATTACGGCGACCAGGGATTCGATAACATGGACGACCATATAGTACGTGATGTCTTAGGCTGTCCTTTAGAAGGCACCGATGCAGAGCAGATAGTAGACATGGTGCGCCGCTGCGGACAGACCACCGTCTCTCTCATACGGTTAGAGAATATAGAACCATCTACGCCGATGGCATTCCATGCCTTTGCCCGCGCCATCAAAGCCATGTTCCGCATAGGAGCAGCAATACAGATGCGCCGTATGGGATATAAGTTTGAGAAAGTAGACCTTCCCGATAATCAGTACAGTTAAGTAACAGTAATTTTATTACCATATAAAAAAGATGTCAGTGCAAAGGAATTTGTTCCAGAGTACTGACATCTTTTTTTGTTCGCTTCAATATATATTTACGATTTAGCTCCGCGACTGTAAGGCTCAGTAGATAATCAATGGGGATAGCCATATAGCTTAGCGATTCTAAAAA
>JAHHQW010000027.1 GCA_020026195.1 Prevotella sp. | reverse complement strand
GGATAGCTGACAAGAAGTTCTTTCTTTTTAGAATCGCTAAGCTATATGGCTATCACCATTGATTATCTACTGAGCCGGAATACATGTAAAAGTGATAAAAAAGGCAGTATTGTGATGCTTTTTCACAATACTGCCCTTATGAAAGTATTAAAATAATGTACAGTTATCTAACAAATGTCTTTTTAACGGTGCCGTCATCAAGGCGGATGATATTTATTCCGCGTTCAGGCTTACTTATAACTCTTCCGTCAGAAGTATATCGGACAGCAACACCTGCATGCTCCGTAACATTGTTAATGTCCGTCGTAAAGGTTACGGGGATTGAGGCGTACTTAACAATTCCGCGGCAGAAAGCTCTGATAACAACGGTAAACGTGGTTTCATTGTTGATGCCGAATTCAAGTTTTCCGTCTTCGATAATAGCAGAAGATGTTTTATCAAGACCTGTTATCTCGTCGATAGTGTAGGTAACGGTGGATGTTCCCTGATTATCAAATGTGAAGTAATCGGATAATGCGAGCTCAGCCATACACGGACCGGAGAACCCGAACGCAACGGCAGGATATTCGGTTACGATACGGCTGCCGCCGAAATCATCTATACAGCAGAATGATGTCAGATGGAAACCTGTACTGCCTTCACTAAGCATCTGACTGCTGCTGAGGTAAAGCGAAAGGGTGTTTGCCTTGCCGAGTGAACGGAGATCTACCCACTGCCATGTGTCAAGACAGTAATGGTCGGCTGCATTATCAGAACGATAGTCGGCAACGGGATAACTTATCTTTCTGCCATTATCGTTATTTACTATAGTGAGCACCATACTGTCACCCTGTGCGAAAGGACGCGTGAGATTTGAATAGCCGTTGGCTACATCGTTGTATGTTGCTGCCGACGAGGTGACATAGAATCCGCTTATCTGATGTTCGGGAGAGATGGTGCTTACAGTGCCAGAATCCGTAAGGACTGCATAGTTATTAGAAAGTAAATATCCGCCTCCTGCTGCAGATGCACGGAACTGGTGCTGACGGTCGGCACCTGATGTAGTGATACTGCTGTATGAGAATCCGTTGTCGGCAAAGGCATCGGATGTAAAGCGGTATGTGCCGCTGGTAAATGTTCTGTCGGTAGGCGATACGTATGATTCTGTTCCTGGATCAAGATTCTCAAAGTCTGCCTTTACATGTGAACCGCTTACAACAACCGGTACGGAGGCATAATACCTAAAGCCTGCAAACTCCTGCTGCACGGTGATGCGCACATTACACTGCGATGCCTTTACAATGAGGTCGTAACCATTTATCTCAAACTGTGCATCGTCGGAATATCCTCCCTGTATGTCGGTGATGCTGTATTTTACGTCAGCAGGTGTGTTTGGCAACGGAAGGATGTGTGTTAAATCAATAGCAGAGCCTGACGTTATGTTCTGCACGTGGGCGTCAGTCATTTCGCATGTTCCGTTGAAATCGTCGATGCAGAAGATTGCCGGCATGAAGAATCCTGTCTGTCCGTCTTCGGCAAGATGATTGCTTCTGAAACGCAGTTTAAGTGTTCCGGTTATCTTTCCTAACGGACGCAGGTCAACCCACTGCCATGTGTTAAGGCAGAAATGATTGTACTCGTTATCTGAACGATAGTCGGCAATGTAGTAGTTTATACTTTTACCTTCTGCCTCATTAGTAATGGTTACGTATGCATAGTCGCCATGCTGGAACTCCGGAGAGAGGTCGGAGCCATTGATTACGGAACTATACATGGCTGACGAACATGTGATGTAAAATCCGCTTAAAGGATGTGATGATGAACATTCGTCGGCAAAGGTAATATATGCGGAATCGCATACCGTGAGATATGCAGGGGATGATTTGTATCCGCCTTCGGTGGCAGCAGCATATATAAAGTCGTCATCGTGCGGCTTATATTCGGACGAACTGAGATTGGTTACGGTACATCCCGTGGCGCGCTGTCCGACAGTGCTGCTGAGAGAATGGAAGACAAAAGCACCGCTTACAAAACTATTGTACCACCCTTTTGCGGGGGCGGCATCAGACTTACTGTATCTTCCATTTGAATAACGTGACATGCCGAGATTTATGTTGTCGAAGGTGGCGGCAGGAGCATCACTGGTGCGTACTATGATGCGCTGTACAACCGACGACACGGCTCCGTCGGCATCGGTTACCTTAACGATGATGTCCTCGGTGCATACGGCATGAAGCTGTATGGAGGCTGATGCACCGGAAAATGACTGGGAATCGAGTCGCTGCATCTTGTCATCATACCAGACAGCATTGTATGGCTGTGTGCCTCCCGTTACATAAACAAAGAGTTCAGCCGACTGTCCCTGCAACACCGTTACATCGGGTGCCTTAACTGAAAGTTCATTATAATCGGCATAGGCATCTAAACGAAACATTACCGATAAGGTAAAAACCAAAAAAAGAATACGGGTAGATAAATGTTTCATAAATAATACGTTTATAGGGTTAATTTATCATATATATAAGTAACAGCATTATGTACATGTACCTGTTATGTGAACAAAATGCTGAATTTATATTTGTATCTGTTATTTCACATTTATGTATGATTTTACAAATATAAGGGTTTGTACTAATAAAAGCAAATAAAGAAAGTACACTTTGTACACATAATAAAAAAATCCTAACCACTTATAATAAAGTAGTTAGGATTTTAATTGTGCGCCAGATAGGACTCGAACCTACACGTTGGAAAACACTAGATCCTAAGTCTAGCGCGTCTACCAATTCCGCCACTAGCGCAATGCTTTTATATTTCCGTGTGCAAAGATAATAAAAGTATTGATATTTATGAAATGTTTATTAAAAAATTATCTTTTAATATAATTGCCTTATGTGGAATTACATCATTTTTAATTGTTTGCGTGCAAATTCTATTATCGTATCTACACTCTTAGAATAGTCTTCGCTCGTGATGTCTACCTTGTAGTCGGGATCAATTCCAAACTCAACGGAATTACCGTCTTTGTCGAACATCGGACAGGCTGAAAAACGTACGCTCCACCCTACCGGTATCTCACCAGTGAAAGGCATTCCTGCTCCACCACCGGTCTTGTCGCCCACGGTGATGACGTTGGGACAGCACTTCATATATTTAACAAACTCGTTGGTTGCACTGTACACACTGCGGTTAGTGAGTACAGCCACGGGCTTATGCCAGCGAAGAGACGCTGCGGGCTTAAGCATCTGTCTGCGTTTCTCTGAAAAATCATTATGTCCCTTACCTGTCTTGTGCTGCATATATCCCACGAGAAGTGTCTCGTCAGTAAATCTCGCAGCCACCTTCTCTGCCGTGGTAATCATGCCGCCGCCGTTGTTACGAACGTCTATGATAATTGCATTACACGTCATCAGTCCGTTAATTATCTCATCAAGACTGCCTGTTCCTATCGGAAAATCAAATCCGCCCCAGTATACATAACCAATGTTGTCATCAAGTATTTTATATCTGGCACCGCCTGTTATCTTATAGTCTGTACCAAGATAACGGCGCTGGATAGAATCGCTGAAGTTCTGGGGATAATTTTCATGCCACGACCAGTAACGCGCCATATCGAACGGCGACCACATATTTACATGACCGTCACGCAGTTCGCCTAACATATTGCCAAGTACTTCGAACAGCTGTCGTTCGCTCATGTCAGGCTCTATCATCCTTGAATATTTATCGTGCACATAATCCCAGTCAAGTCCATACTGCTGGTTCTTGTATTCAAAGAAACAGTAATGTTCATCGAGAAGCTTCCATAAAGCCTCGAAGTTTCCACGCGGATTATCGGAGTACTGCTTTTCTTCTACACACGAAGAAAGACATAACGTAAGTGTTATAAGAAGAAAATATAATGTTTTTCTCATCGGTTCATGAATTTTGTTATCTGGAATTTCTTTACGAATCCAATCAGGAACATACTTGAATATGTGTGATATTTAAGGTCGTTGACTTCTGCTCCGCGGTAATCGCCCAGATAGCCAACACGGAAGGTTGTCTTAAACAAATCGAAATCGAACGTGAACATGTGTCTGAACGATGGAGCGCTTATGAATGTCGTGGGCACGATGTTATGGTCGTAATCGCCTTCGGAGAATATTTCATAGTATGACTGTCCGTAATTAGGACTGAACATGATGCCCATCAGCGGGACAGACAATTCGTAACGGAACTTCAACGGATGACCTTTGCTGTATAATGTGTATGCAGCAGCTACTGATGGAGCAATGTTAATGTCGAACTGCGCCTGTGCGGGATTATTGCCTCCACGCGTATTATATAGGAATCCCGCGCGTAAGGCTGCCTCGCCTCCGACCTTCAGTTCAAGACGGTCGCCAAAGAACGTGTAATGGCGGTGCATTCCGTAGGCAAAACGATAAGCTCCGCCCATGTCATCGGCATTGTTTGCACGATTGTGAGTGTATGTAAACTGTCCTTCATGCACAAGCTGCATCGACCAGTTCTTTCCTGGAGCACGGCGTATTGTATGCGAAATGTAACGCATATCGGTACCTGTATACTCCTGCGGAGTGAGATATGTATCGAGTACATTTGTGTAACCCACCGAGAGCATTCGCGAATTAGTTATTATCTTACCTTTACGAAACTCCAGCGAGTCGGTCTGTGCCGTTGCCGTTACAGCAGGAAACATCATGCAGAGAACTGCTACGACACTTAATATGTTTCTTTTCTTTTTCATCAGAGAACAAATTTAACTGTTCTTTTTATTATATGTTCAGGCTTCATCATCTCTGTCAGATTCCGACTGAACTTCTTCTGTCTCCATTGAATCATCCATTGATGATTCGTCTTCGATTTCGTCCTCTTCTTCGGGCACTATCAAAGGCTCTATTTCTTCTATCTTCTCTACCTCACGAATTGTAAGGCGCTTTCCCTTGGCACTGTAACTCTTTACCATGATGAAATCATCGACATCAATTATCTCAGGATCTCTGAATGCATCGGCTCCTCCCATGGTAATCTTAATACGCGGATGTTCGGTGTCTGTAAGAAGAATCTGTTTGTTATGAGGATTCTCACCGAGATACGACATGTGTTTTGTTGTCTCGTCTACCTTGAAACGTTTGATGTATATAAAACCTGAGTTGTCGTAATCGTAGAGAACGGCAGTCCATATCTTTTCCGGATCCCATTTCTCTATGATACTGATGTTATCCTCAAAATGATTAGAAACATTAAAGTCTGAGAGATAGAACTCGCCACTCTTAAGAACTATCAATATGCGGTCATCTGACTCAAATTCTCCTAAGAGTCGTCCCTGTTCGTCATAATTCAAACGATTCACATCGGGATCATACCACACTTTTCGTCCGCCGAGCGTACTCTGTCCCTTACTCTTTATTGTAATCTTTTTTACAAGTACCTTGGTGAGTATTCCGCCACGTGCGCTGCGGTTACGAATAGGAATCTCTGAGAAGTCGGAATCAAAGCTTACTTCGTCGCCACGCTTATTCAACATATCGAGTGCAACCTTAACCACTTCTGCCTCACCATTATGATTGGCTGTGAAGTAAAGTACCAACGACCCCTTTGTACCGAGCGTCATGTCGTAATCCCTGTCACGAGTGATACCGGTAATGTTGAAACGCTTGATGTAGTTGTAACCCTGCTTTCCGTCACGATAGATAACATTATAGATTGTTCGACGATCCTTTTTCTTGAACACATTTACATATAATATGTTCTTACCAACAAACAGTTTATCTGCCACTTTGGTAATCTTATATTTACCATCGCGGTAGAATATTATTATATCGTCAATGTCTGAGCAGTTACATACAAACTCATCCTTCTTTAATCCTGTACCAACGAAACCTTCGGCACGATTGATGTATAGTTTTTCGTTCTTCTCTACTACACGTGTAGCCTCGATTGTCTCAAAGTTACGAATCTCAGTGCGACGGGCCATGTCCTTGCCATATTTCTCCTTAAGATACTTGAACCATCTTGACGTTACCTCCACCATATTTGCAAGGTCACGGTCGATGTCAGCTATCTCTTCTTTTATACGGGCTATGAGTTCATCAGCCTTTTCCTTATTAAACTTAAGGATACGTGCCATCTTTATCTCCATCAGTCTGAGTATGTCATCGTGTGTAATCTCACGTACAAACATCTCTGTAAATGGCTTCAGTCTCGTTTCGATGTGAGCACATACCTTATCCATATCAGGCGCCTCTTCGAATTTTCTATCCTTATAGATACGTTCCTCGATAAATATCTTTTCGAGCGAACAGAAATGAAGTTGATCGAGCAGTTCGCCCTTACGTATCTCCAATTCTCTTCGCAGAAGATCCATAGTCTTATCTACCGAATGTCTGAGAACATCCTTTACACTGAGGAACACAGGTTTGTTATTGTCGATTACACAGCAGTTGGGGTAAAGATTCACCTCACAGTCTGAAAATGCATACAATGCATCCAGTGTCTTATCCGATGAGATACCCGGAGCAAGATGAACTAAAATCTCTACCGATGCGGCCGTATTATCATCTACTTTACGAGCCTTTATCTTACCCTTCTCTATTGCCTTAAGGATCGATTCTATAAGCGTTTCCGTTGTTTTTCCATAAGGCAGTTCGGTTATTGCCAGCGTCTTACTGTCACGTTTTTCGATTTTAGCCCTAACCTTAATGCTTCCGCCACGTTCGCCATCGTTATATTTCTCAACGTCGATGCTGCCGCCTGTCGGGAAGTCGGGATAAAGTGTAAAATCCTTGTTATGAAGATATGCTATTGCGGCATCACAAATTTCAACAAAGTTATGTGGAAGAATCTTCGATGACAGACCTACGGCAATACCTTCGGCACCCTGTGCAAGAAGCAGCGGGAACTTAACAGGCAGCGTAACCGGCTCTTTATTTCGTCCATCGTAACTGAGCTGCCATTCGGTAGTCTTAGGATTAAACACCGTGTCAAGAGCAAACTTAGAGAGTCTTGCCTCGATATAACGCGGTGCTGCGGCACGGTCACCAGTAAGAATATTACCCCAGTTACCCTGACAGTCTACGAGCAAGTCTTTCTGTCCTAACTGTACAAGAGCATCACCAATGGAAGCATCGCCATGAGGATGAAACTGCATTGTATGTCCCACGATGTTGGCAACCTTGTTGTATCGTCCGTCGTCCATACGCTTCATTGAATGCAGTATACGGCGCTGAACAGGTTTCAGACCATCGTCGATGTTAGGCACGGCACGTTCAAGAATTACATAAGAAGCATAATCCAAAAACCATGTTTTGTACATGCCGCTAAGATGATTTACCTCGGAAGTATCAAACATGTCGTCTTTTATTTCCTCGCTCATAACTTTTTATCGAAATTCTTTTTTAATATTATAACTGATTGTGTAAATGTATCAGAAATTGACATTTACTTGATTTTAACGCAAAAATACAAAGTTTTTCCGAATAAATAGTATATCTTTGCCGAATAATTAGAAAACTGATTTAAATATATGGCACAAGAAGACGTTTTTAAGAAGATTGTTTCACATTGTAAAGAATATGGTTTTGTGTTCCCCAGCAGCGAGATCTATGACGGACTGGCTGCCGTTTATGACTATGCACAGAACGGAGTTGAACTTAAAAATAACATCAAACAATATTGGTGGAAGAGCATGGTACTGCTTCACGACAACATCGTGGGCATCGACTCTGCCATCTTCATGCACCCTACAATCTGGAAGGCATCAGGTCACGTTGACGCATTTAACGACCCTCTGATTGATAACCGCGACTCTAAGAAACGTTATCGTGCCGACAATCTCATCGAAGAACAGATTGCTAAATACGACGAAAAGATTCAGAAAGAAGTTGCTAAAGCTAAAAAGCGCTTCGGTGATGCTTTCGATGAGGAACAGTTCATGGCTACAAGCCAGCATGTTCAAGATCATATTGCAAAGCGTGACGCTCTGCACGAAAGATATAAGGCTGCCATGCAGGGTCCGGACCTTGCAGAACTTAAGCAGATAATACTCGACGAGGGTATCGTTTGTCCTATCAGCGGTACTAAGAACTGGACAGACGTACGTCAGTTCAATCTTATGTTCTCTACCGAGATGGGATCTATGGCAGACTCTGCAAGTAAGATTTACCTTCGCCCAGAAACAGCTCAGGGTATCTTCGTTAACTACCTTAACGTTCAGAAGACAGGCCGCATGAAGATTCCTTTCGGTATCGCTCAGATTGGTAAAGCTTTCCGTAACGAAATCGTTGCCCGTCAGTTCATCTTCCGTATGCGTGAGTTCGAACAGATGGAAATGCAGTTCTTCGTTGCTCCTGGCACTGAAATGGAATGGTTCAAGCAGTGGAAGAAGACTCGTATGGCATGGCATCAGGCTCTTGGCTTCGGTGCTGAGAACTATCGTTTCCACGATCACGACAAGCTGGCTCACTATGCTAACGCAGCTACCGATATCGAATTCAAGATGCCATTCGGTTTCTCTGAAGTTGAAGGTATTCACAGCCGTACAGACTTTGACCTTAAGCAGCATGAGAAATTCTCTGGCAAACAGATTAAATACTTTGATCCGCAGCGTAACGAAAGCTATGTTCCTTATGTCATCGAGACATCTATCGGTGTAGACCGTATGTTCCTTTCTGTTATGTGTCACTCTTACTGTGAGGAGAAACTCGAAAATGGTGAGACACGTGTTGTTCTGCGCCTCCCCGCTGCACTTGCTCCTGTAAAGCTGTGCGTAATGCCTCTTGTTAAGAAAGACGGTCTGCCCGAAAAGGCTCAGGAGATTATGAACGACCTGAAGTTCCACTTCAACTGCCGCTACGACGAGAAGGACAGCGTTGGCAAGCGCTATCGTCGTCAGGACGCCATCGGTACCCCCTATTGCGTTACTGTAGACTACGACACTCTGAAGGATGACACCGTTACTCTCCGTTTCCGCGACACAATGGAACAGAAGCGTGTTAAGATTTCAGAACTTCTCGGCATTATCAATGACGAGGTAAGCATCGTAAGCTTGCTTAAAAAGATTCAGTAATTAAACAATGAAAGAAAATAAGTTAACGTATCTGCTGCTGATGTTCATGGCTGTATTTGTCATGGCATCATGTAGCGAGACCGACGAAGAGAGCGAAGAGTTCCCTAACTGGGAAAAATATAACAAGGAGTCGTTTGAAAAGACGTACAGCATTGCCGAACAGAAGATTCAGGCGGGCGATACTTCATGGAAAATGATTCGTAACTGGTCACTCTCTGATGATTATCCTGCAAAACATACCGACAACATCGTTGTCAATGTGTTAAGCAGCGGTAATGCAGACAGAGAAAGTCCTATGTACACAGACTCCGTATATATTGCCTATTCAGGATTTCTGCTTCCATCTAAGTCTTTCCCTAACGGATACAACTTTGATAAATCTTATGTAGGTGACTTTAATCCTAACACTGTCCGCCCCATGTGTTCCGACATGATGAACTTTGTAGACGGATTCACCACTGCCATACTGCACATGCATCCGGGTGACTACTGGCGCATCTACATTCCTACGGAACTTGCATACGGCAACTCCATACATGCAGTGATTCCGCAGAACTCGATGCTTATATTCGACTTATACCTGTTCGACTATTTCCATCCGGGAAAGAATCCAGGTAAGAAATAATAAGATTTAATCAACACAACATATAAAAGTCATGCAGTCTTTACTGTGTGACTTTTTTGTTTTCCGTCAGTTACGTTTATTTATAAAGTGGCAGACTATTATATAATACCTGCCAGCCGGCATCTCATGAAATGTGCACTTGAGTTACTGGTTTACACAATGGTTAATTACACTTTTTTGTGAAATTATCGGCAAAAACCATCGCAGATACAATATATTTCCGTATTTTTGTTGTTACAAAACATATAGTAACAGACTTTCAGATTATTGATAATCAGCAGTTAATGTCCTGTTTTTCTATATATAATCACTATATCTCAATCACTTTTACATCCTTTATCAGGACTATATGGTGAATAATTTTTAATTAAAATATGACGACAGTTTGCATATGCGGAGGAGGCTCTTTAGGTCATGTAATTGCTGGATTCTTAGGAGCTGAAGACAATATAAAAGTTAATGTTCTGACCACAAGACCCAACCAATGGAACAGTACCATTGATGTCTATGCGCCTAAAGATGAAATAATAAAAGGCAGACTGAATATAATAAGCAACCTTCCTGAAGATGTCATACCGCAGTCGGACATCGTCCTGCTATGTCTCCCAGGTTTTGCAATCAAGAAAGAGCTTGAACTTATAAAGCCATATATTACGCCAAAGATACGTCTTGGTTCTGTATTCTCATCCACTGGGTTCTTTTTCGAGGCACAGAAACTTTTTAGCAGCGACATCACGTTATGGGGATTCCAGAGAGTTCCGTTCATTGCCAGAGTAAAGGAATATGGAAAATCTGCATTCCTCTTAGGATACAAGGATTCGTATAACATTGCCATAGAGAATTGTGATACAAAGGAAGATTTCAGACAGGAAATAGAACTTATGTTCAAACGCCCCACACATCTCCTAAACAATTATTACGAAGCAAGTTTTACCAACAGCAACCCTATACTTCATCCTGCCCGCCTCTACTCCATGTTCAAAGACTGGCAGCCGGGCATGGTTTACGAACATCACACAATGTTTTACGAAGAATGGTCGGTTGAGGCTTCCGAACTGCTTATAAAGATGGATAACGAACTTTTCAGTATGTTAGAAAAGCTACCCGTTGCCAGTGACTTTCTCATGCCTATCCTCGAATACTATGAGAGTCACGATGCACAGAGTCTTACCGACAAATTAAGGTCAATAAAGGGATTCAAAGGTATCAAGTCGCCTATGATAGAAGTCGAAAACGGATTCGTACCCGACTTCAGTACAAGATATTTCAAAGAAGACTTTCCCTATGGCCTTCACTACATATATACAAAAGCCAAGGAACTCGGCATAGACACCCCTGTAATAGACAGGGTTTACGCCTGGGGAATGTCGCGTATTTCTAAATAAGATCTTAAACGAACGATAATAAATATTTTAAGTATCATGCCCAGGCATGATACTTAAATACACAAAAAATGGCATCAGTTACGATGCCATTCAATTTTTATTTCACCAAATAATTTGTTTAGCCTTTTAGCCAAGATACTTCATAAGAATCTTAGCATTACCGCTGTCGCGCAGCTTAGCGATGCTCTTCTCACGAATCTGACGAACACGTTCACGTGTAAGTCCCAGCTGATCTCCGATTTCTTCAAGTCCCTTTTCGTGACATCCGATGCCGAAGCACTCTCTGATGATAGTAATCTCACGCTCCTTCAGAACCTTGTTCAGAACAGAGTTAAGTTCAAGAGCCATTGACTCATGGTCTACATGACGGTCTGTACGACTGTCATCACCACTCGCCATGATGTCCACCATACTGTTTTCCTCACCCTCCTGGAAAGGAGCGTCGATAGAAACATGATGTCCGTCGGCCATAAGAGACTGTCCGATTTTTTCTTCGTCAATCTGTGTTGCATCCGACAACTCAGAGATAGACGGATGGCGCTGATGCTCCTGTTCGAACTTGTTAATCTCCTGATTAATCTTATTTAATGAACCTACCTGGTTAAGGGGAAGACGAACAATACGGCTCTGCTCTGCTATAGCCTGAAGAATGCTCTGGCGAATCCACCATACGGCATAAGAAATAAACTTAAAGCCTCGTGTCTCGTCGAATTTCTGAGCTGCCTTGATAAGTCCGATGTTACCCTCGTCGATAAGGTCCGTAAGACTGAGACCCTGATGCTGGTATTGCTTTGCCACAGAAACTACGAATCGCAGATTGGCAGTAACAAGTTTGTTCTTGGCCCTCTCTCCTTCCTTTCCTTCCTTCTTAATCTTCTGAGCAAGTTCAATCTCTTCTTCGATGGAAATAAGGGGAGCACGACCTATCTCAACAAGATACTTGTCTAATGCTTCACTTGAACGGTTAGTAATACTTTTCTGAATCTTTAGCTGTCTCATCCTATAAAAATATACCTTAAATCTTTTTAATTAATGCCATTCCACAAAGATGCATAACCTAAAAATTATACACCAAATCATTGCAAAACTACATATTTTTTATTACATAACCTAATTTATAGCGATTTATTTTGTCAGCAAACAATATTTTATCATCTTTTTTTGCTCCTTTCCTACTTTTAATGCAGCAAAATTCGTTTTTCATTCATTTTTTATATAAGTTTGCATATCGCATAAAACAAGAAAGTATATGAAAATAGGTGATAAAGTAAGATTTCTGAGTGCCACGGGCGGTGGCATTGTTTCCGGATTCCAGGGCAAGGACATAGTTCTGGTACAGGACGAGGATGGCTTTGACATCCCCACTCCCATCAACGAAGTTGTAGTTATTGACACCGACGACTATAATATTGCAAAGGTACACACAGAGGCCGTTCCAGGACTCAAGAAAAAAAACAACATACCCGACGATGACGAGGATTACGATCCCGCCGACCGTCCCATCACATTCGTTGCTCCTCCTACAGAGCGTAAAGGCGGCGATAAGGTATCAGCTTACGTAGTGTTTGTTCCTATCAACGAGAAAGAGATTTCCACTACAAACTTCGAGATGTACCTCATCAACGACTGCAACTATTATCTTCACTATAATCTGCTTTTCGCACAGGATGGAAGCTGGAAAGCAGAACACTCCGGCGATATAGAGCCTAACACAAAACTTTTCATAAAAGAGTTCGGACGCGCCGACCTCAACGACATTGAGCACATGGCTGTTCAGATGCTGGCTTACAAGACAGACAAACCGTTCATGCTCAAGCCTGCAATAGATGCCCGTCTGCACATTGACACCGTTAAGTTCTATAAGCTGCACACATTCGTAGAGAACGACTTCTTCGAACAGAACGCCCTCGTCTATCCTGTCATCGAGAATGACGTAATTAAGGGTGCTGTGATGGCAGATCCGAATGCCATACGCAAGGAACTGTTCAATAAAGTACGCGAAGACAAGACTCCGGCACGCAAACCGGGTGCCGAGAAACACAATGACAATGGTCCTGAGGTAATGGACCTCCATGCTTCCGAGGTTCTCGAAACTACTGCGGGAATGTCTGCCGGTGACATCTTGAACTATCAGCTCGACCTGTTCAAGAAGAAACTGGAAGAATATAAGAACAAACATGGCAAGACCATCGTGTTTATCCACGGCAAGGGCGAAGGCGTACTGCGCAAGGCGATAACCGACGAACTGCGCAAGCACCGCAACGAATACTCATTCCAGGACGCATCGTTCAAGGAGTACGGCTACGGCGCCACACAGGTAAAGATTAAATAAGATATTCTTAAACTAACTATATAAGACAGAAACACCATGAACTACGGATACATCAAGGTAGCATCGGCAATACCCGGCGTAAAGGTTGCCGACTGCGAGTACAATCTGGGACAGATAGAGAGTCTGATACAGCAGGCTGTTGATAAGAATGCAGAGATAGTGGTATTCCCTGAGCTATGCATCACGGGATACACCTGTCAGGACCTGTTCCAGCAGCAGATGCTTTTAGATAATGCCGACACGGCACTCATGATGCTCACGGATGCCACTCGCAAATGGGACATAATCTGTATCGTGGGAATGCCCGTAAACCTCGGTCATGTACTTGTAAACTGTGCCGTCGTGGTACAGAAAGGAAGTATCATAGGCGTGGTGCCAAAGACATTCATCCCCAACTACGGCGAGTTCTACGAGAAGCGCTGGTTCGTTCCGGCTCGCGACATCGTAGAGACTGAAATAACACTTGCCGGAAACCGACTGACGATATCTCCCGACCCCGTAGTATTCAGGACTTCAGAAGGCGTTAAGTTTGGTATTGAGATATGCGAAGACCTCTGGGCTCCCTCATCACCAAGCAATAATCTTGCACTTGCAGGTGCCGACATCATATTCAACCTGTCGGCATCCGACGAACTGATGGGAAAGCACGAGTATCTCAGACGTCTCATACAGCAGCAGAGCGCAAAATGCATTTCAGGTTATGTTTACAGCAGCTGCGGCTTTGGCGAAAGTACACAGGACGTTGTATTTGCAGGCAATGCCATGATATGCCAGGACGGAAGGATACTTGCAGAAGCAAAACGTTTCAGTCTTGACCCTCAGCTCATCGTAGCCCAGATTGACATCGACGTAATACGTAACCGCCGCTGCCGCAATTCTACATTCGGAGGATGCGCGTCTGGCAAGAAGGTACGTCTCATAGACACGCTGCCAGTAATAAGCAATAACAGCGAGTTTGACGTTAAGGTCAATCCGCATCCGCTGATTCCTTCGGAAGATAAGATGTATGAAAGCTGTGAGGACATTCTTAACATACAGGCTTTCGGTCTTGCAAAGCGTCTGACACACATTCACTACGACAAGGTTATCATCGGTATAAGCGGTGGTCTCGACTCTACCCTCGCCCTGCTTGCCTGCGTACGTACTTTCGATATGCTGAAATACGACCGCAAGGGTATAATAGGCGTTACGATGCCAGGATTCGGAACTACCGGACGTACATACAACAATGCCATTAATCTGATGAAGAACCTCGGCATCACAATACGCGAGATTAATATTGCGGCCTCGGTGACACAGCACTTCAAGGACATAGGTCACGACATGGAATACAAGGATGTTACTTACGAGAACTCACAGGCTCGCGAACGTACCCAGATATTAATGGATCTCGGAAATAAACTTGGTGCCATAGTTATTGGTACAGGCGATTTGTCGGAACTTGTCTTAGGATGGGCAACATATAATGGCGACCAGATGAGCATGTACGGCATGAATGCTTCTATTGCCAAGACCCTCGTGGTTCATCTCGTACGTCATGTGGCAATGCACTGCGTAGACGAGGATTCAAAGAAGATATTGTTAGATATCATCGACACTCCGATTAGTCCGGAACTTATTCCAGCCGACGAACAGGGAAACATAAAGCAGAAGACAGAAGACCTCGTAGGTCCTTACGAACTGCACGACTTCTTTATCTATCATGTGCTGCACAACAACTTCCGTCCGGTTAAGATTTTCATGCTTGCAAAAGAAGCATTCGGCAAGGGACTGCCCGGCAGAGGTTCATACGATGACAAGACTATAAAGAAATGGCTGTCAACATTTTATCGTCGTTTCTTTACGCAGCAGTTTAAGCGTACATGTATGCCCGACGGTCCGAAGACAGGACTAATATCACTCAGTCCGCGTGGCGACTGGCGCATGCCTACCGATGCATCGGCAGAGATGTGGCTTAAGGAAGTTGAGAAGATTGAAATTGAGAACGCCTGAATTCTGAACAGGTAACAGCAGTAGCCACGGCGACATTAAGACTGTCGGCAGTGGCACGCCCCTCAGGGAATGCAGGGATAAGCAGACGTTTATTTACATAACGGGCAGCGGCAGCGGAAATACCATTTCCCTCGTTGCCCATTATTATTATTCCGTTTTTAGAAAGCTCCGTATCATAAATATTCTTTCCGTCAAGGAATGTTCCATACACAGGAACATCGCCCGGGAGTTCGGAAAGCATCTTGTTAAGGTCCGTATAGATTACGTTTACACGCGCTATACTGCCCATAGTAGCCTGAACCACCTTAGGATTATAAGCATCGGCAGTCTCATGACTACAGTACACCGTTGTAATTCCGAACCAGTCGGCAATACGAATTATGGTACCAAGGTTACCAGGGTCCTGTACACCGTCGAGCGCAAGACATATATCATGCTCATAATCCTTACTGTCGTTGTCACTGGCAGGAATGTTAAATACAGCAAGAACATCCTGCGGATGCATTAGGAAACTAACCTTGCGCAGTTCTTCCTCGTCCACAACCACGTCGTCGGCACCAGGCATGCGGTGCGTCTCATCATACCATTTCTGTGTGGCAATAATACGTACCGGCTTGCTGATGGCACACAGATCGCCCACTACCTTAGGACCTTCTGCCACGAAAACGTTCTCGCGGCTACGAATTTTCTTACGTTCTAACGACTTGATATATTTTACGAGATTCTTGCTTATCATCACTTTTATTTTTTGCAAAATTACTATTTTAATCTCTATTTTTAGTAACTTTGCATCGTAATATTTATAATCGGGTGACCAGAAAGATTTACAACATATTTGCCTTAGCGCTAATGCTCCTGATGATATCATCATGTTCGTCGACGAAATTTATTCCCGACGGCAAATATCTCGTAAACAAAGTCGAAGTGGTATCCGATGCACACGGGTTCGATGTCTCTAAAATAGAACCCTACATCCGCCAGAAAGGCAATTCCAAATGGTTTTCTCTCTTTAAGATTCCGCTCAAGACCTACTCTATGGCAGGAAAGGACTCGACAAAATGGATTAACCGTACGCTGAAGAATATAGGCGAAGAGCCTATGATTTACGATACGGTGCAGTCGCAGCTGTCGGTAATCGACCTGACAAATGCCATGCGTAACATAGGTTATATGAATGCTACGGTGGGTGTGGAGACTAAGACCGAAGGTAAGAAGATTGACATCAAGTACACGCTGCACCCTGGCGAACCATACATTCTCGGCAGACTGAATTACAAGGTTGCCGACAATAACATTGCCGAACTTATAAAGACCAATAACAAAGATTCCCACATTAAGGAGGGAATGATATTCAATGTAAACAGTCTTGACAACGAGCGCAAGCGTCTTACGAAGATATTGCAGAACAACGGATACTATCTGTTTCACAAGGACTATATAGATTTTGTGGCAGACTCGCTAAAGGGTAACCGTACCATTGACGTAACTATGCATGTAGCACAGTACAAGGAGAACTCCGACAGCGATTACCGCGACCATCCTGTATTTACCATCGGCAACGTGGACTATAAGACACAGGACGGAGACGATCTGCATATCCGCCGCAAGGTTCTTGAAGACAATACACGCATAGAAAGCGGTTCTTTGTTCAGTGCCGAACATCTGCGACGTACATACACCGACCTCGGTGCTCTGCCTGCCATCAGATACACCGGAATACAGTTTGAGCGCCGTCAGCTTACAGACACGCTCGACTGCATAATAAATCTCGGAGCAAGCAAGCCGCACACATTGCAGTTCCAGCCCGAAGGCACTAACACTGCCGGCAATCTTGGTGCTGCCGCAACACTTACATATCAGAACCGCAACCTGTTCAGAGGTTCCGAACTGTTCAGCGTGGAGATGCGTGCTGCATTCGAGGCTATAACCGGTCTTGAGGGATACCAGAACAAAGACTACGAGGAATATGACGTTGTGGCAAAACTGACGTTCCCGCGACTCATGGTTCCTTTCCTTTCAAAGCAGTTCAAACGCAGACGAAGAGCCGTCACTGAGTTTTCAGTAAGTTACGACCTTCAGAACCGTCCTGAATTCCACCGCCGCGTGTTCTCTACCGCATTGCGTTACAAATGGACAAACAGACGTACTGCCGCCAATTATAAGATAGACCTTATAGACATAAACTATGTGTATATGCCGTGGATTTCGTCTAAGTTTAAAGATGATTATCTTGACAATGCCACAAACCGCAATGCCATTCTGAGATATAACTACGAAGATTTGTTCATCCTTAAGTTTGGTTTCGGTTATCAGCGTGCCACACAGACCCAGTCGCTGCGCCTCAACGTTGAAACGGCCGGAAACCTGTTACATCTTCTGTCACATACTTTTAAGATGAACAAGAATGACGACGGACATTACACGCTGTTCAACATTGCCTATGCACAGTACGTAAAGGGAGACATTGACTTTACCAAGATGTTCACAATAGACAAAAATAATACTTTCGTACTGCATGGTGGTCTTGGCGTGGCCGTTCCTTACGGAAATGCTTATATTCTGCCATTCGAAAAACGTTATTTTTCCGGCGGTGCCAACTCGGTACGCGGATGGAGCGTAAGAGGTTTAGGTCCGGGACGTTACTGTGGAACGGATGGTGCAATAGACTTCATAAACCAGACGGGTGACATGAAACTCGACCTTAATGCAGAGTTCAGAACTAACCTGTTCTGGAAACTTGGTGCTGCTATCTTTGTAGATGCAGGTAATATATGGACGCTGCGCAACTACAAGGATCAGCCAGGAGGACAGTTTAAGTTTGATGAATTCTACAAACAGATTGCCGTAGCCTATGGTATTGGTCTGCGCCTTAACTTCGACTTCTTTATTCTTCGATTCGACATGGGTATGAAGGCAGTCAACCCCGCTTACGAGACTGCACGACAGCACTTCCCCATCCTTCACCACGACCTGAGCCGCGACTTTGCCTTTCACTTTGCCGTCGGTATGCCGTTCTAAACTCCTTAATGCAGCCATTATACCATCCTCTGTATTAAAAGCAGTTTGTATTTTTCAGAAGTACGAAAACATATTTTCAGTCATAAATACACTGTGCCACCTTTGGGTTACGAACTTCTACACGTAACGTAACAAACAATCTTACGAGTATCTGCAAACTTATTTACGTGAACCTGCTCGCAGACATGCCTGTATTCCCCCGGAACACAATCGTTTTATTCTGCAACACTCATAATAAATTCAGAATTTATCATAGTTAAGAAAATTGTTAAACATTCATGCCTTTTATTTTCTTAATTACAAACTCACCATTTCATAACATACGGATACCAGAAGCACGACAATAAGAAATGCAGACATAACAACCGGATACGTCTGCATCAAACAATACTTAACAAATAACCGCAGATGCACTAATACACATCTGCGGTTATTCTATTTCATAGAAACTATGCGTCTGTCAAATTCGGCAGCGCCTCCTTTCACTCCGAATATTTTAGTCAGCAGTCGGGCGCGTATGTTGGTAACACTTTGCGGCGACACTTCGACGAGCGTGGCAATCTCAGACGGACTGAAATGCAGACGCGTAAGAATACATACATTTATCTCTCTCGCCGATAAGTCATTAATCTTATGCAGACGTTCGAGAAAGAACGGAATATTCCTGTTGGCTGCACTGTGAAGATCAATCCACTGTTCCTGCGACGGACATCTGCCCTGAACACACAGTTTGTGCAAATCATACACTATCTGCTCGTTCATCAGCTTCATGTCGCCTCCTTCAGCATCCCTATTTTCACGTACTGTATCACGCCTTCTGATTAAAAAGACCCCTGCAACTGCAGACAGCAGAACTACAATAGCCACAACACCCCACCCGATGCCGCCATCATCCTCTTTGTCATAGGCAGCCTGCACAGCTTCTATCTTGATAACATTGGCAGGCTCGGCACGCTTTAAATATAGTTTGTTAATATCCATACATATACGTACCAGAGTGTTGATGTTAAGCTGATTACTAAAATTCTCTACTATTATGTTATAAGCCTTTAAACTGATATACCCCCTGCTGTCGGCAGTAGTTGCAGAATGACAATAATTAAGACACTGATTGTCATTGCCAGTCTTAAGATACACCAGCGCAATATCGTAGAATGTCTCTGCCGTAGGCATTATCTTCTCAGCTTTTTTAAGCACATCATGAGCAGCTCCGATGCTGTCCTTCTCAAGAAGATACACTCCGCGTATACGGTAATATTCGCTAAGAATACGCTTGTCCGTTGTGGGGCAGCCACCTTTTAATATTCTGGCAGCCTCATCCATCTTACCCTGACCTATCAGCATAGCAGCAAGATTGTTACGGGCATCCGCAATCTGATTCTCCATGCCACCACTCTCTGCATATTCTACAGCCTTACGGCAAGTAAACTCAGCACGTTCAGAACATTCTGTCTCGCTGTTAATACGATAGAGCAAATTGAACAAACTATACTTAAGAGCATCATTGTCAGTATCTTGCAGCACATTTAATGCCTCCATGGCTTTCTTTACGGCCTTATAATAGTCAAACTGACTATAAGCATTCTCGGCATGGTAAAGTTTAGAAAGGGCTGTAAGATTCTTATCCCCCTCTTCAGAAAAGAACTTTTCGCAGGCACTTATCACAGCCGTGTCACTGATGCAAAGTCCGGTACGACACATTGCTGCCGTGTACATAAGATTATACTCCTGTCTGTCCCATGTACTCATACCCGTGGTATCGACATTCGTAACCACTTGCAGCAGCGAATCAGGATTGTCGTAAACTAATGTTCCGTACACATCAGTCCTGTCGTTAGCAGGAACATTGCATCCCGCCAGGACAAAACATGATATAAATATGACCAACAACGATATCATTACAAATTACAGAAGTTTATAATACTCGGGGTAGTTTAAAAGCTATAGGCAGGACAAACCTTACGTCAACCACCTTTCCTTTATTCTTTCCAGGTTTCCATTTTGGCATGGTGTTAACCACGCGCAGAACCTCCTTGTTAAGAATATTATCGGTCTTGCTTATAACCTTAGCATCGGTAACAGAACCATCCTTCTTAACAATGAACTGTACTATAACTTTACCCTCCACATTTTTAGCCGCAGCTTCTTTCGGATAATTCACGTTCTTTGCAATAAAAGTCGTCATTGCCTTCATTCCGCCAGGAAACTTCGGCAATACATCCGGGTTGTCTACAACATCATCCTGTACAATATAATTATAATTAGTTTGCAATTCCACAGCCTGGGCATTAATACATAATGCTGCAAAAGCCATCATAACCATTAATTTTTTCATAATCCTAATAATTTATAAGTTAATATTATCCGTGTCATTTTCTGCAGATGTCTCACGTTTTTCTAACGCAAATATAGAAATTTGACGTTTTAAAGCCAAATTTATGATTACACAATATTACATTTAAGCGAAAAAGGGAGAAAAACGCACTTTACAGTACATAATAAATAAAATTTAAATGTATTACCACCCGAATGTTTGTAACATTATATATTTTCTTTTCGTGCTGTTTTCCTTACTTATGACTTATCTGACCCATATTTTAATAAGCAATATCCATATAATAACTACTTATATATTTACTCATATGTATGTAATATCATAGTAACACTTTCTCAACCTCTTACCGTACATACATATGGTATTTTGTATCAATAATCATCTTAAAATGGTATATTCTTATAATGATACGATTCAAGAAGTCCTTCAGAAACATTCGTAAATCTTTCGTCATGACAGAAGTTTATAGTTGTCATGATAGAAATTTGTAAACAATCATGACTTTTACTTTATCTCTTTTACGGAAATATAAGTGACATACGGACTTAGTTTCCTTTATGACTTACAGGATAGTATCTTAAACTATAGAACTTGAAATTATGCAATCACATAATACAAAAAAGCACGTGCATCGAAATAACGAGTGCACGTGCCATGATATTTAATAATGTTTCTGTCTTTAGAACTTAACGCTCATTGCAGCCTCAACAAAATTGTAGTTATGCTCGGCAAGCGAGCGGTCGTTGATGAGTGCATACTCAAGGTTAAACTGGAGATACTTGTTTACCATATAGTCTACTCCTACTTCATACTGAGTGCGACTTGTGTTCCATTCGGCAGCCTTACGATAAAGGTCGTAACGTACCTTTGCATGTAACTTATTCTTTATTACAGGTGCTATGCAGAGTGCATAGAAACCATCGGCCTTATCTCCTATTGATTCGTTTATGGTAAGATCCTTTGCCTCACCATTGCCTTCGTCCTTCTTTGCGAATGCCTTACCTGTACTGTGAACATATTCTGAACGGAATGTCCAGTCATCTGTAATATACTCGGCACTGAAAGCATAACGATTCTGATTAAGACTGCGCACACCATTATGGTTTACACCTTCCTCATCAGTCCATGTTCCCTTACGAGCATAAGAGCCTGTCCATCCGAAAGCACCTATACGCATACCTTTTACGGGCATTACCCATACACCTCCGATAAGGTTCTTCTGATTATCAACATCCTTGGTATTGATACCTGAACCATTGAACACACCTATCTGATAATGAACAAGATTACGGCCGTTGCTGTTTTTCAGGAAATCGCCCTGCAGCTGAATACCGATGTCACGTCCGTTAGATGCATGCTGACCGGAACGGTCGCCCATACCTGCAAGTTTAGAAACTATCTGTCCGTAACCCATGAAACCCTGTGTAATAGGATGTATAGGGTTCTCGAAAGTAAACGGATTCTTAAACTGACCTACCTTGATACGTAAGAAATCGTACTTCTGCCATTCGGCAAATACATCGACGATACGCGGACTCTTGCCCAAAGTAGATGTCTGACCATTAGCCTGTCCCTGAATCTTCCAGAAGAAATCTTTCATTATTCTTCCTGAAGCATAAAGACGTAGGTAACGAAAATTGAATGTGTTGCTTTCGTTATCTTCCTGATCGGAATACTGATACTGTCCGATAAAATAACCACCGAACTTAGGTTTTTCAAATACGGCGTTCTTTTCCTGCGCTCCTGCCACTCCTGTAAAAAGGAGCAGAGAGAGTGCTGCCAATGTTTTCTTAATCATTGCTATCTTCTGTTGTAATTTTCTTTTCTTCTCTCTTTTCGAGTAGCACCACGTTCTCTACATGCGGAGTGTGAGGGAACATATCAACCGGCTGTACTCGTGCCACTTTATACCATACGTCGAGGTCGGCAAGGTCGCGCGCCTGTGTAGCAGGATTGCAGCTAACATAGACTATGCGCCTGGGGGCTGTACGCAGTATGGTCTGAATTACGTCGGGGTGCATTCCGGCTCTCGGAGGGTCGGTGATGATAACGTCTGGACGGCCGTGCTCGGCAATGAAGTCGTCTGTAAGGATATCTTTCATGTCGCCGGCATAAAACAGAGTGTTATCTATCTTGTTTACTTCTGAATTAACCTTTGCATCTTCTATTGCCTCCGGAACATATTCGATACCTATCACCTTACGTGCGCTGTGTGCCACGAAGTTGGCAATTGTTCCGGTACCGGTGTAAAGGTCGTATACGAGTTCGTTTCCTGTAAGTCCGGCAAACTTACGTGCCACGCTATATAACTGATAAGCCTGGTCGGTGTTAGTCTGGTAGAAGCTCTTAGGACCAACCTTGAACTGCAGGTCTTCCATCTTCTCCATGATATGATCCTTTCCATAGAATACTTCTACAGGAAGATCACCGAATGTATCGTTTACCTTATGATTATCTACATAGAGCAGAGATGTTATCTGAGGGAACTTTTCGTGCAGATGCTGCAACAGACCATGTGCCTTCTGCTTATCTTCGTCGGTATCGAGCTGGAACTGTACAAGAACCATCCATTCTCCAGTGTTAGAGTTACGTATCATGATGTTACGCAGCATACCGGCATGTTCTCTGATGTCGAAGAATGCTATATCGTTTGCCGTGGCATAATCGTGAATCTCATTACGTATCTGATTCTGAAGATTATCCATAAGACAGCATTCCTCTATGGGGTAAACTTTATCGAAAGCTCCTGTAATATGGAATCCGATGGCACGACGGTCATCGTAAACTTTATCTTCTTTAAGTTCTGATGCAGTGAGCCAGCGCTTGTTGCTACAGCCGAATTCCAGTTTGTTTCGGTATTCGTAGACGTTCTTTGAACCAAGGATTGTGTCGAACTCTGGAAGCTCTACCTTACCGATACGTGACAGCTGGTCGAAAACCTGACGCTGCTTGAACTTTATCTGTTCTTCGTAAGGTACATTCTGCCACTTACATCCGCCGCAGATACCGAAATGACGGCAGCGAGGCTCTATTCTTATATCACTGTTCTTTACTATTCTTATTGCTTCGGCCTCGGCGTAGCTGTGCTTCTTTTTCTTTATCTGCAAGTCGACGACATCGCCGGGAACTACAAAGGGAACGAATATCACACGTTCGTCTGTCTTCACGATACACTTGCCTTCTGCGGCAAAATCGGTGATGGTGACATTCTCCATTACAGGCAGTTCTTTTCTCTTTCTGCTCATATTTATCTGATAAAATTCAAAATGTTATTTTCTTGATTTCACTCCGCTGCGGTTGTTACGCTTGTAACTGCGGTATTCATCGAGTTCTATTTCTACGCCCGACTCTTCGAGTGTGCCTTCCTGTGGCAGACGGAACTTAATGTACCGGATGTTTAGTCCGCGCTCTATCCACTGTGTCTCATAATATGTACGGATAGAAAGTATTTCACTTGTTGCCTCATCAATACCTTCGGTATGATAAAGGTCTTCTGTCTTGAAGAGTACCGGAAGGTTGTTGTGTTCCACCATATAGCGGGTGTATGTGAAGAGGAAATTGCTGTCGGTCTTGAGGTGAACGATACCATTGTCTTCAAGGAAATGACGATAGCGTTCCATAAAGAACGTACTGGTGAGTCGCTTATGGACATTCTTCATCTGCGGATCGCTGAAAGTGAGCCATATCTCCTTTACCTCACCAGAACCGAAGAAACGATCGATTATCTCTATGTTGGTACGCAGGAATGCGACATTCTTCAAACCTTCATTCAATGCCTGGGTGGCACCTGTCCACATACGTGCTCCCTTAATATCAACTCCAATGAAATTGATATCAGGATAGCGCTGTGCCAGACCAACCGTATATTCGCCCTTGCCGCAGCCTAATTCGAGGATTATGGGATTGTCGTTCTTGAAATACATCTCACGCCACTTTCCCTTCATGTCGAACGGGACGTTGTCGACTACCGAAAACGGATATTCAAACACGTTTTCGTATCTTGCCATGTCGGCAAACTTCTCTAATTTACCTTTACCCATTAAAGTATTGCTGTTATTCTGTTTCTATGATTGTTGTCCAATGATGTGTGTCTTCTATCTCGCCATACTGTATAGCACGCAGACGATGATATAGTTTTTCTGACCATGGTCCGGGTTTTCCGTCAGGACAGAATACATATTTCTTGCCTGTCTTCGGATCGTCTATATGTGATATAGGACTTATTACGGCTGCTGTTCCGCATGCTCCTGCTTCTGTGAATGTCTCAAGTTCCTGCTCTGGAACCTGGCGGCGTTCTACCTTCATGCCGAGGTCTTCGGCTATCTGCATGAGACTGCGGTTCGTGATGCTGGGAAGTATAGAATCTGACTTCGGAGTGATGTATGTGTTATCACGTATGCCGAAGAAATTGGCAGAACCACATTCGTCTATATATTTCTTTTCCTTAGCGTCAAGATAGAATTCGCTGGTATATCCATGCTCGTGGGCAAGACGATTGGCCTTAAGGCTGCCGGCATAGTTGCCGCCAACTTTAAACCGTCCTGTTCCAAGTGGTGCCGCACGGTCGTAATCGCGTACTATGACATAAGGGGTGGCTGCAAAACCTCCCTTAAAATATGCTCCGACCGGTGATGCAAATACTATAAAAGAGAATTCTTTTGCTCCTGCCACACCTACATGGGGTGTGGTTCCTAAAACAATAGGACGGATATATAAAGATGCTCCGCTTTCGTAAGGAGGTATGTAATCTACATTGAGTGTTACAACCTTACGTATCATTTCTTCAAACTTATCAGTTGGCACCGGTGGTATGGCTATGCCTTCGCATGTGTCTTGCAGACGAAGTGCATTATCGTGCATTCGGAACACACGGATCTTACCGTCTTTTCCACGAAATGCTTTTAATCCTTCAAAACCTTCCTGACCGTAATGAAGGCATGTTGCTGCAATACTGAGACTTATTGTGTCTTCGGAATGTAACTCTATATCACCCCACTTGCCATCCTTGTAATGACAACGTACGTTATAATCGGTCTTGAAATAGTCGAATGTAAGACTATTCCAATCAATGTCTTTTACCATTTTATTAATTATCAATAATCTTTAAATGTACGCAAAAGTACGCATATTTAGGATATTATGCAACTTTTAATATAATAAAAGGGTTTGACAGGCAGTTAATGGGTTTTGTACAATGATTAGCAGAGTGTTTTAAATAATATCCAGATGGTATTCTTATCATCATTTTACTATTATTTTTATCATCTTTACATGATGAGCCTGCATATTTTACAATTTATATGAATACAAGCATTACAACCATATTAAACATAAAGGAGTACACATATATACGTAACGAAACGTACACTTCGTTGTCCTTTAACGTGTGATTTAATGAATGGTTGCGTGTTATTATATTAATTATATATATAAGAACATCTATTCCGAATTTTAAAAGAGAATCAAAGTAAACAATTAATAATTCTATTAAAAATTACTTTGCAGAAAATGGGTATATAGTAATCACTTACTATGGAAGTAATCAGATGTGAATCAATAAGAAACGGCGCATGCTTCGTTAAGGCGTATGACCTAAATATTCCATAACAAGAATATTAAATTATATTCTACTAACAATTTCGCAGAAATTTATATAAAAAGGCCTTATATAAAAGATAAAAAGCAGATAGGAAATTAAAGACATAAAGAGCATGGACAAGGACACATGCAACAGACAAGGCATATATAGCACATAAACAAATCAGGGCAGCTGCATTATGCAATTGCCCGTTTCTGTAATACATTCCTATTTGCCTGTTATCAGGGTATAACCTTAAAACGAATACGGAACGAGTGCTTCTCCTCATCCCAGTTAGTTCCTAACATTTCAAACTTTCCAATCTGAGCCGTTGAGTTTACATGCTTTCCTATACAGGGACATACGTCATAATCTCCGATACGTACCAGACGTATTGTATCAGACACATCATCAGGAAGACGATCGGCACTGACATCTTCGGGAAGTTCATCATACTTTACAAACTCGTATGTAACAGGAAGGTCGGCAGCAATAAGTTCCTGCATTTTCTGTTCTATCTCCTTCTCCTGTTTTCTGTCTGGTTTATGATCAAGAATATAGCTAATCTTGCTCTTCTTACGCTCTATGTGAGCATTACGCGAACGTTCGCAGCCAAACATATTAACCATAGTGCGATTAAGCAGATGTTCTGCTGTATGTGCTGGAGGGAATTCTTCTTTATTGTGTTCGTTAAGTACTATATCTTCCATAATTATAACAGGTATTAAATATTAACATTCTACATTAGAAAAATGCAGCATGAAGGGTTAAAATAAAAACATAAAAGGTCCGCATACCCTTGCGGATTTGCAGACCTTTATATAGTTCAATTGTGAGATTATTCCTTAAAGAAGTCCTTAACAGCTTCGTTGGGAACCATTCTCTCATCAAAATAATAAGCACCGTTCTTAGGGTTCTTTGCCATTTTGATAACTTTTGTGTAAGCGCGACCATCCGATGAACCTTCGTGGAGAGTAGCGACCGCTTTCTTTGCCATAGTTTAAGCTGTATTTAAAAATTATTTAATTTCCTTGTGAAGAGTCATTTTCTTCAGAATAGGATTATACTTCATTAATTCCAATCTTCCCGGAGTGTTCTTACGATTCTTCGTTGTGATGTAACGACTTGTTCCAGGCAGACCGCTGCTCTTAATTTCTGTGCATTCAAGTATTACCTGTACTCTATTGCCTTTAGCTTTCTTTGCCATGATATTATTCTCCTATAATTTTAATGTCCTTCCAATCGCAATAACCTTTGGCAACAGCATTCTTAAGAGCTGCATCCAAACCGATCTTGTTGACAGTACGCAGACCTGCTGCACTTATTTTAAGGCTTATCCAACAGTTCTCTTCTACGTAGAAGAACTTCTTGTTGAACAAGTTTACATCAAAACTTCGTTTTGTGTGCTGTTTTGAGTGAGAAACCTTGCAACCTAACTGTGCTTTCTTTCCCGTGATTTGACAAATCTTAGACATTTCTATCTTAATTTTTTGTTTCCTTAAATTGATACTTATTCCAAACAGTTTGCAAAAGTAAGAAGTTTTTTGTAAAACGCAAAATAAATGCATAACTAATATATGCTTTTAGGCTTTTTTTAGGTGTTTTATTCAAATTATCAGGCATTTTCAACTCTTTTCCCTCGTTTTGAGACTATTACCTGTATTAGTGTTTTTAAGCTATCACTTATTAACTTTCCATTCACTTTTATTCAAAGCATGCATGAACATTCTATATATGCAACAGTTTCATAACACATATTTAATAATATAGGATATAAACTGTTCATGGTGAAAATAAATATTATGGACATTGAATTTTCGCAAACAACAGCTGTACACGACTATGAAGGGACTTACTCAGTGACAAGATACAAGATTTAGGAGATTGTAAAAATTACACTTTTTTTCTTCATAATGACATAAAATATGATAATTTATTACTATCTTTACACCGCAATATTCAAAACGGAAAAACAAACCGCAATGAATCATGGTATGAAAGATCAAAAAAAACAATATAAATGCATTTCAAATGGAATTACGAACCACCTTTACCGGACAAAAAGAAGGCGGCTGACGACTTAGCAAAGAAGTTGAATATCAGCGCTATACTTGCAAATATTCTCATTGAAAGAGGCATCTATACAGAGAAAGAGGCTAAGAAATTCTTTAATCCCAGCCTCAACGATCTGCTTGACCCTTTTTTGATGAAGGATATGGACGTGGCTGTAAACCGTCTCAGCGATGCTATAGGAAATAAGGAGCGTATAATGGTATACGGCGACTACGACGTAGATGGTTGCAGCGCCGTCGCACTGGTATACAAATTCCTTTTACAGTTCTATTCGAACATAGAATATTACATTCCTAACAGATACGACGAGGGATATGGTGTAAGCAAAAAAAGTCTCGACCATGCAAAAGATGTGGGAATTAAACTTCTTATCATTTTAGACAGCGGTATAAAGGCTATTGAGGAGATAGCTTATGCCAAGACTCTGGGTATCGATGTCATAGTATGCGACCATCATGTTCCTGACGAGGAACTTCCTTGTGCCGTGGCTATACTTGACCCGAAAAGGGAGGAAGACCCCTACCCGTTCAAGCATCTGTGCGGATGTGGAATTGGTTTCAAACTCGTTCAGGCTTTTGCAAAGAGTAATGACATTCCGTTCAGCACTCTTATTCCTCTGCTCGATTTCTGTGCCATAAGCATTGCTGCCGACTTAGTATCCGTAACTGGCGAGAACAGAATACTTGCCTACCACGGTCTGCGTCACATGAATCAGAATCCTACCATCGGACTGAAAGCAATTATTGACATCTGTGGTCTGGAAAACAGAACAATAAATATGAGCGACATTACTTTCAAAATCGGTCCGAGAATTAATGCCTCAGGACGTATGGAGAATGGTAAGGAATCGGTGGACCTGCTCGTGGAAAAGGATTTATCGGCTGCAACAAAGATAGCCAAAAACATAGACTGCTATAATGAACAGCGAAAGGACATCGACAAGCAGATGACAGAAGAGGCCAACAACATCGTGGAACGCCTTAGAAGTCAGGGAGATGCGACTTCAATTGTTCTTTATGACAAGGATTGGAAAAAAGGTGTCATTGGTATAGTTGCTTCTCGTCTGTCTGAAATTTATACTCGACCGACGATAGTAATGACTTACGACAACGATTTTGTCACAGGCTCGGCACGTAGCGTAGAGGGGTTTGATATTTATTCTGCAATAAAAAGTTGCAGAGACTTACTTCTTAACTTCGGAGGCCATACTTATGCCGCAGGACTGACAATGCGTAAGGAGAACTTACCTGCTTTTAAAAAGAGATTCCAGGCATACGTCGAGGAGCATATAACTCCTGAACAAACTGAGGCAATAATGAATGTGGACGCCATTATTGATTTTAGAGAAATAACAAATAAATTCCACAACGATCTTAAGCGATTCGCTCCTTTTGGTCCGGGAAACAAGAAACCTCTGTTCTGTACACAAAACGTTTATGACTTCGGAACAAGCCGTGTTGTTGGCAGAAAGCAGGAACATATAAAATTGGAATTAGTTGACAGCAAGTCTAATAGCGTAATGAACGGTATAGCGTTCGGACAAAGCGGTTCGGCAAGATATATCAAATCAAAACGCAGTTTCGACATTGTTTATACTATTGAGGAGAACATCTTTAAACACGGAGCTGCTCAGTTGCAGATAGAAGATATCCGCCCGACTGAACAGGAATTAAGGAAATAGAAACGTGACTGAAGATAAGTATCTTAAAATTCTTAGACAGTACTGGGGGTATCCAGACTTTCGTGGAATTCAACGCAATATTATTGAAAGCATCGGTTCGGGAAAAGATACTCTCGGACTGATGCCTACCGGCGGGGGCAAATCAATAGCATTTCAGGTTCCTGCCATGTGTGCCGATGGCGTCTGCATCGTCATAACCCCTCTTATAGCCCTTATGAAAGACCAGGTGGCACATCTTAAGAAAAAGGGTATTCCTGCTGCTGCCATTTATACTGGTATGACTCACTCTGAGATTCTTACCGTACTTGACAATTGTATTTTTGGCGGTAATAAATTTCTTTATATCTCACCTGAAAGACTTTCTTCTGAAATTTTCCTCACGAAACTACGCCACATGAAAGTGTGTTTCTATACTGTCGACGAGGCACACTGCATTTCACAATGGGGATATGATTTTCGCCCTTCGTACCTTGGCATTTCCGAAATAAGGAAGTTGAAGGATGCTCCTATTCTTGCTCTTACTGCAACAGCTACGCCTGAAGTTGCAGACGATATTCAGGAATGTCTAAAGTTCAAGGAAAAGAACTTATTCAGAATGAGTTTCGAACGTCCTAATCTTACTTATGTTGTAAGAAGAACGGAAGACAAACTTAATGAAATGGTACATATTCTGAAGCGTATGTCAGGAAGTTCTATTATATATGTACGCAGCAGAAAAAAAACGAGGGAAATAGCCAAATATTTGTGCGAAAATGATATATCAGCAACATTTTATCATGCCGGAATAGACATTAAAGAAAAGGACTCAAGACAGAAAGACTGGCAAAACGACAAGACCAGGGTTATGGTGGCTACAAATGCTTTCGGCATGGGCATTGACAAACCTGATGTCAGAACTGTTATTCATGCAGACTGTCCTGATTCTCCCGAAGCTTACTTTCAAGAAGCAGGCCGTGCTGGTCGTGACGGTAATCATTCTTATGCTATATTGCTTTACAATAATAACGATACCGTAAATCTAAAGAAGCGTGTCAAAACTACATTTCCAGAAAAAGACTATATAAGAAAGGTGTATGATGACATTGCTTACTTCTATCAGATTGCAGTAGGTAGCGGACAAGGTATTTCTCTTGCATTTCCTATTGATAAATTCTGCTATACTTTTAAACATTTTCCAACTGTTACAGACTCTGCACTCAAAATTCTTACAAGAGCCGGTTATATAGAATATAACGAAATGCAGGAATTTGGTACAAGAATTATGTTTACAATTGGACGTGAAGACTTATACCGCATAAACAGTCTGAATGCCGACGAAAACAATGTCGTAGTGACATTACTGAGAATGTATGGAGGTATGTTTACAGACTTTGCAAACATTGATGACAGACTGATTGCTGATAAAACAGGAATGGAGATTCATAAACTCTACTCCACTTTTAAGAGTCTTCACTTGAAACATATCATCAAATACATTCCTGGAACAAAAACGCCTCTTATCACTTACAAACGTAATCGTATAGACGGATTTAAACTTATCTTTACACCTGAAATATACGAAATGAGAAAAGCCGAATACGAAAAACGTATTAACGCAATGATTAATTATGCCAATGAGGATAAAATTTGCCATAGCATAGTTCTTCTTCGTTATTTTGGCGAAACTAAATGTAAGCCTTGTAATAAATGCGACGTTTGTGTTAGGGAAAGAGCTACATACCGACAGTTAGACAACGCAAGTAATGCCATAAAAGAAATATTTAATGATGGCAAACAGCATGAAATGAGCGAATTAAGACAGTTGGACTTCGATACTTATATTATAAAAGAAGCATTAGACTATCTTCTAAAAGAGAATATTCTCAAAATCACGGATGGTCGTTTAGAGTTGTTTGACAACAACTGACAAAAGACCTCCATTTTTCGTTTATTTGAAAATATTTTTTTCTTCGCACGAAATATCGAAAAAATAGAAAGGAGGAAAAAACATAAAAATTGCACAAATCCACATCCTTATATATAATAAGGTGTTTATACGGGTAGGCTTCCATCCTCTAATAAAATACATGAAACGATATTTTTAAAGAAAGAGCTTTAAACTTTTATTGAGCAAATTGGTTCGAGCCAAATAAGGTAAAAAACAAAATACGCGAAAAATCTTATTCTGCTCTTTTTCGCGTATTTCTGATAAAAAAAATGAATGAATGTCTTTTTAATGTTTTTAAAGAGTACTATTCTTTAGGAACAAACGACTCATAAGTTTGATCATCATAGAAGACTCTAATTTCCTTTATTTTTCTAACTTCATTGTTAAATATTTTCATATCATTAAAAGATGCAGGTTGTCGACCTGAAGATGAGATTCTTGAATTATCCCTAACCGAAGCCATTCTCATATTCTCTATAACACCTTTATTTTGCGACATTACATTTTGAGTTTCTGAATTCATATTTTGATCTCCCAAAAATTCAGAACCATCAGTCTCTTGTTGTTCATTCAAATCATCTCTTTCCGAATCTTCATCATCTATATACATAGGTCCTTTTCCGAACATCAGCCACTCAAGATTTATTTTGTCAAATTTCTTTTTTACAGACTCTACTATGTTAAGAGTAGGTTTTGTCCTACCTGTAAATATGCTGCTCAATGAAGCCGGAGACATTTCAAGAAATTGTGAGAATTCTTGCTGTGTCATTCCTTTCGACTCCATTATAGCTCTAATTCTTTCCTTCATTTTTATGATCGTATCAAAATCAAATAGTATTATTGCTTAATTCTTAGCGTTTACAAAGATAAACAAAAAAAACATACCAAACAACATTCTTGAATACAATTTAGTATTTTAAACTTTAAATATTTATATCTATATACACATACGACAACTG
>JAHHQW010000026.1 GCA_020026195.1 Prevotella sp. | reverse complement strand
ACTTAAAACTTACAACTTAAAACTTAGAACTTCAAACCCCACTGACAGCTGAAAAAATTTCCACCAATAAATCATTATGAAACAGATAAACAACAAATTATACATTATTTCGGAAAGCGAAATAGAGTTCAAGAACAAGAAAAACATAGAACGCGCACGCAGCACCTGTCCCGCGTGCAAGGACAAACGAGAACACCCCGAAGACACGAGCGTGTCGTGGAACCTCGCGTTAGGCGTGGGCTACTGCTTCCACTGCGGAGCACGATTCAAGATAGACAACCATCCCGACACGTTCTGTCAGACTTACGGCACGCGACACCACGACATCGAGAGAGACAACGACTTCGCGTCGCATCTGCTGCCTATGGAAGAAGAAACCGAAAAGTATCTGAAAGACAGAGCGATAGATGTCGATGTCGCCAAGCAGGCAGGCATTTGTAGCAGACGAACATTCACCGACGGCACATGGAAACACTGGGTGGCGTTCCCGTTCCTGTGCAACTGTCAGCTGGTGAACGTGCAGTACAAACTTGCCGACATGACACACAAGGAGTTCAACTTTGAGATTGGCGGACAGCTCGTGCCGTGGAACATCGACTGCATCAGCAGAGACTGCGGAAATGCTCCGCTGCTCGTCACCGAAGGAATGATGGATGCCCTTGCACTCTTGCAGTGCGGCTACCCCTACGTGATAAGCGTGCCCAACGGAGCGGGCAGTAACATGAGCTGCTTCAATAGCTTCCGCGATGCCATCAGTCATAAGTTCGGTGTCATAATCTTTGCCGGCGACACCGATGCGAAGGGCGTGGAACTGCGCAAAAACTTCTGCGGATATTTCAGAGACTGCGACGTGTGCGTGGTGAAGTGGAAGTACGGTAAGGTGGAGAAGAAAGATGCCAACGACATGCTGATGGAGTGTGGCATTGACGGAGTAAAAAGCTGCGTTGCGGCTGCCACTGCCGGATGCTGTCCGGACGTTACGGTGATGGGTGACGACGACACGGAAATCGACCAGCTCTACGCTACGGGAATGCCTACGGGCAACTGCATCGGACTGCCTGCCCTCGACGACATCCTGCTCTATCAGCCCGGCAACCTGCTCCTCGTAACGGGCTATCCGGGTTCTGGAAAGTCATCGCTCGTAAACTTCATCGTGGTGTCGCTGCTGCGTTTTTACGGGTGGCGCACGCTGTTCTTCTCGCCAGAGAAAATGCCACGCAAGTATCATGAGAAGGAACTCATATCGCTCTTCACGGGCAAATGTTTTGACAAGAATTATATGTCGCGCAGCGATTTCGAATACGGAAAACGTGTGCTCAGGGACAACGTGATGTTTCTGCGCGAAGATGTGTCGGATGTAGACGACATAATAGCTGCCGCCCGCTCGTGCGTGCGCACACATAATATAAAAGTATTAGTGATAGACCCCTTCGTTTATCTTGACATTCCCGCCATTCCCGGAGCATCAGAAACGCAGAAGGTGGCAGAGGTGCTGAAGAAACTGATGCACGCCACGCGCGAGCTCGACCTTCAGACCATACTCGTGGCACATCCCCGTAAGCCGTCGTCGGATGCTCCCGCCACACCGTCGCTCTATGAGGTGAGCGGCTCAGCCAACTTCTACAACTTCTGCGATGCCGGTATCATCCTTGAGCGTCTTGAGGGCAGCAACAATGTGGTGCGCATCACGTGTGGCAAGGCACGAAGAGAATACAACGGTCAGGTGGGTACGTGTCAGATAGCCTACGACGGTACGTGCGGGCGTTACGTGTCGTGCATAAAGGACGACCGTGGGCGGTACACCACGGAATTTGGAAAGTTTGATACCGAACGCTGGAGTCTTGAGGAGAATTTCTCTATACCGTCGCTGTTCTGACAGCAGTAAACCGTAATTTTATGCATAACGCAGCACGCCGCACCGGTACTCGTGAAATATGAAAACTGACATAAAACGACAAATCGGAAACTGATCGTCAGACGGAAAACGGATGAAAGACAGAATGTGTAAAATTTATTCAGCACAGACGGAAAATGAACAAAAAGAAAGAGATTTATGATGTGTAAATACGAAAACACACGCTTTTTTACGAATTTGCGCAAATTAGTTAAAAAAATACGCAAAATTAATCAAAAATTATGTGCCTTATTTTAAATCAAAAGGCTATATTTGACATGTGAAAGAGAACCATCAGACGTGCTGTTGTCTTTATGGCTTAAAAAACTGAAAATATACACGAAAGAGCAGAATGAAGGAATGATTTTATAAATCGTGCGGTACAGAACCGTTTTCCGCCTTTCTGCATATATATTGAGAGACTTGAGATGTCTATACTGTAATATGATTATTGATGCTTACGACTTGTCTGGCAGGATAGATCCCAACCATACCAGCTGCCAGAGAGCGGAAGCCGGGCAGGCGCAACTTTGAATTTTCTTTGCGCAGTCTGTGTGTCGTTTGAGAAACTCCTTGGAGGACGGAGTGCCTCTTTATAGAAGGCGGTGACACTTCAGACTTTAATCCGGCAAAGGAATCGGATAAACCCCGGTGGTCAAGCTCCTTTGATGGTCGTGAGCACAACAAGCCTTAACGTGAGGCGGCACCACGCACAGTGGTAAAGCCGAGGTGAGACAGAAGGCATAAATCTTACCATGCGTTAGGCTTTTAAACCTCGCAGCCGTACTGGCAGCGAGGCTTTTTTATGCACACACGTGATGCTGCATAATAGTAATAAAACATGACATAATAAGTGCCGTTTTATTTGTCTGTCTCAGATAAAAACAGTACCTTTGTATTCGCAATTAGGAAAGGAGGAAATTCCTGATAGAGTGTACATTATTGATGGAAAGGAGGACCTATGCCTAATGTTTTAGTATTAACAATTTAAAGTATTAAAAAGTTATGGCAATTTTTTACAAACTGCGTTACAGAAACAACACAACTAATCCGAATTATTCAGGATTCTATGCAACAGTGTCTAACAAGGGAACGGTAAGTACCGACGAGGTGGCCGAGGAGATTCAGCGTAACTGTTCTATGAAGCGTTCCGACGTGCTGGCGGTGCTGGCGGAGCTTTCTGAGGTGATGAAACAGCAGATTCAGCAGTCGCACAGCGTTAAGCTCAACGGCATCGGCATATTCCGCCCCGGCATCCGTTCGGTGATTGCCAAAACTCCCGATATGTTCAAGCCTTCGAACATCAAGGGACTGCGCCTGAACTTCCTGCCGGAGGGTTTCAGACAGGGCAAGCAGCTCGTGAAGGCTGTGTTCACGGGTGCCAAGATTATGCAGGAGGGTGTGCCCGCAACAGTAAAGCCCGGCGGCAGTGTATCGCCAACAGACAAGGGCGGCGGCTCGCATCAGGTTTCAGGCGGTGACGGATTTTAACATTGTGTATTAGGAACGTTGAAAAGGAAAGGAGGTTATAAATGGGTGTTAAAAGAAGTGATGTCATGCTGGGCATCAGGGTGTTAGTTACCGTGCTCGGTGCGGTTCTCGAAGCGTATGACAAGGAAAAGGCTTCTGAAAACCGCCCCTCTCTGAGAAAGGAGGCTGAATAATGGCTAAATTCATAATTCAGGCATTATGCATGGTGGTTAAACTGATAATGCTCGTTAAGCGTTTTTTCACTGGTAAGTGATTGTCTGGGGGATATGTCTTTGTGATGTGTCCCCCTTTTTCTTTGGTGTCCTCCCGTGTCCGTAGCAGGGTTTCAGTTTTCAGTTCCCAGTGTTTCAGTTTTCTACAAAAGACATATATCTTATTTGCTTTAAGTTTTTTTTAGTTTTAAGATACTTTCTGTCGGTCAGTTTTCTGTTCTGGCTGCCGGTGCCCTGTGCTGTAAGTTTATAATCAGCATACTTTAATTTCTTTAGTTATCAGCGGTTTCTGCCGTTGGTTTTTGTGTCGTTAAGTGCGGTCGTGGAGCATCATTTTTTAAGTTTCTGCATACCTGCGGTGCGGTGTAAGTTTTTTTAGTTTCCTGTATTGTTCCGGGTTGTTAGTTTTGTTCCTAACGGGTGTATGTTTCGTGCCTTTAGTTTTGAGTTTGCAGCTGTAAGTTTTTTTAGTAAAAACGGACGTGGCAAACCATTTGTTACATACTCTCTGCCGCTCTCGTTAATCAGTTTCTGGCAGACATCCGCCAGATGCCGCACGTCACTTATTTTATAATTTGCAGACTGTCGTTCGTCATGTCGTAATCGGCTTATTCCTCATTGTAGAGAAATTCTCCCAGTCGTTCGTTATAAACAGTCTGCTGAAGGAGCATGGTTCTGTCTGCGGATTAAGAATGTTTCGCTTTAAAAAGTCATTTCTCGTATATATAGAGGACAGGATTTTTATTATTCTGACATCAGCTTAAAAATATTTTATCCGATTATTTATTACGCCTCTGCTGACCTCTCTCGGCTAAAATATACAGAATTGCCGTATCATAACATCTGTGGAATTAAATATGCGCTGATTTAATTCCGTCATGAAACGAGGTAGAATGTGCTGCTGCGGAAACAGACAGATGAAAATGTGATTTAAAAATTACAGTTCCCCGTTTTCCTCATCATAAATCTTGAAGAACATCTGACGGAGAACGGGAATGTTAGAAATTATGTTACGAACCTTACGGAGATTCTCCTCGTTGGGAGAACCGGGAATCCACAGATGAATATATCCGCCGCGGCCATATTTAGACGACACGTGCGAATAGAAACGTTCCCACTGCTCGGTACGGTTCTTGTCGGGGTAATTCTTTAAGCCAAACTGCACGGCACGGCGGAACACCACCTCCGGCTCAAGGTCGCGGTCGGCCTCTGCCACTATCTTGCCGTAGATGCTGCGCGGAGCCTTTGCCGCCGATGCACGATGATCCTCCACTGCCTCTTTCATTATCACGATCTGCTTCTCGCTGAACCAGCGGCGCAGCTGACGGTCGGCAAACAGCATCTTTCCGCCCGTGATGTGATGAATGGCACGCGGTCCGCCCATCCCCAGGTCGTGATACGCAGCAGCCACATACACCATGTTGGCATCGGCACCCGTAGACGCTGCCAGAAGCATGGCGTTCTCTATGACACGTGTTACGTGGGTGAGGTTGTGGGCCTTGTCGAATTTGTTGTACTGGGGAAGTATCTTAGTCTCTACATATTCCATGAGGTCGAGACTTACGGGACTGATGTTCATCTTGCGGTGGGCTTAAAACTAATGATTCATTTGCAAATGTAGCATTTTATGATTACTTTTGCAAGTAAAACAGAATGATTTTATCAGGCTTATGGAGAATGTAAAACAAAACTCGCTCCGTGCATGGCTGCTTGCCGCACGTCCGAAAACGCTTACGGGTGCTGCGGTGCCCGTGATGATTGCCCTGGCTCTGGCGTATACGGATGCCTCTGAGTCTTTTGATGTCGTGTCGGCTGCGCTGTGTGTGCTCTTTGCCTTCGTGATGCAGATTGATGCTAACTTCGTGAACGACTATTTTGACTTTAAGAAGGGCAACGACGACGAGACACGTCTCGGTCCGGAACGTGCGTGCTCAATGGGGTGGGTTACTCCCTCTGCCATGGTTAAGGCACTGGCGGTCACCACTGTCGCGGCGTGCCTGATAGGACTGCCGCTGATATGGTACGGTGGCTGGGAGATGATTCTGGTAGGCATTGTGTGCGTGATATTCTGTTTCTTATACACCACGCATCTGTCGTATCGCGGACTGGGCGACGTGCTGGTGCTTGTGTTCTTCGGCATCGTGCCCGTGTGTGTTACATATTATATTCAGACAAAGACTGTTACGCCTGAGGTGTTCGTGGCTTCGCTATGCTGCGGATGTGTGATAGACACACTGCTGATAGTAAATAATTTCCGTGACATTGACAACGACTGCCGCAAGGGTAAGAATACGCTTATTGTGCGTGTTGGCAAGAAGGGCGGACTGATGCTGTACCAGATGGCTGGTCTGCTGCCTTTTATGGTGGGCATAATGTATGCTTACACGGGGCGTATGGCTGCCTTCTGTCTGCCGGTTATTTACGTCATGCTTCATGGCGCAACATATCGTAAGATGAAACGCATAGATCATGGTCGTGAGCTTAACATGGTGTTAGGTGATACGGCACGTAATATGTTTGTCTATGGTCTTCTCGTCTCTGCCGGAATAATTATAAGTTATATATCCTGATGTCGGCATGACATCTTATATATATAGGCTCTTGTCAGGGCAGGGCATTTGTTATTTGTATAATGTGCAGACATATCCTTTAGTTATGTCTTTGGTCGGCATGGCGAATTCTAATCATCTTTTTAATCTCTGCTTAAACCGGCATGACGGGGACTTATTAATCCCGACGATGAAATAAAGTGAATTAAATGACTGTCCCTGATTATTTATGAGAATGTTTACAGAAATCTCTATCCTAAAAGAATGCAAATACATGAAATTTAAGAATGTAGTAATTTTGATTCTGTCTTTGATTACGGTATGGAGTGTTGTGTGTGTTTTTTGTTTTAAAGGATATTTTACTGATATCGAGGGCGGTCAGATTCAATTAGGTGATCGTCGTGATTTCACTACACAAGATAGTGTAATATTTGATACTGGTGCACAAAGTTCCTATATATCTTCCAATAACATTGGATTCCCGTTTTTTTATTTCCTGTCTTAGTTAACGATGGACATGATAACAAAAAAATTTTACCAATGTATTTCACACCATATTTTGAAGTGAATGATAAAGTAAAAATAAAGAATTTCTCATACTTTACAGATTCCTCAAACCGTCAGTTCGAAGCAATTATCGGAATGAATGTGCTGTCAAAGCTAAACATACTTTTTACTCCGACCCAAAATACATTAGACTTTAAGTCTTTTGATTTTAAACCACAGATTCCTTCATCCGCCACAATTCTTCAATATAAAGATAGAATATCCCCGAAGGTAACCTTAAAATTAGACAACGAAGTTATTGATGATATTCTGATTGACACAGGATTTGATGGTGAATTGTCGATAGATGAACATTACATAGAGAAACTGAAATCTAATCATTCTTGCGATTCAATGATTAGCACAATTGAAACAATATTTGATACTCTGACAGTAAAGAAGATAACATTTTCAGAACTATACATTAATAAAAGACTATATAAAAACATACATGTAGTTCAACTAAAAAATAGACTTTTAGGTTCTAAATTTTTGAAACGGTTTGATAGAGTGTTCTGGGATAGCAAAAATCTAACAGTCTATATGTGGAACGAAAATGATGAACATTGAAATCAGCAGGAATGTTTCTGTAAAACAACACGGTCAGAGTGACTGTGGAGCTCTGATGCATGGCTTCAGTGCTGGCATATTAGGATTAGTTGAAGCCGCTTCAGAACTTAGCTTTGGTAAAGGCTGTAGATGATGTTAGGGGACTTTCTATTGTCGCCCGACGATGAAATAAAGTGAATTAAATGACTGTCCCTGTCTTAAATCAGCGTGAAAATCCCGCTCAATCCTCTTTTTATAATAGCGCGGTGCCACGTCAGAGAGAGTCTTAAAAAAAGAATACACCCCCTCTTTCCCCTTGATTTGGCGCGGAAAGTAACATCTGTATGAAAATAGCCAAAATGACCGAATGTACAGCATTTTATCCTCTTATATTACAAAACAAAGACAGAATAAGATAATAGTTGAAATAAATTTTGGCTATTACGATTAAATGCTATACATTTGCAGTGCTTTAAATCTATGCTATCATGAGACAACTGAAAATAACGAAGTCGATAACGAATCGCGAGAGCGCTTCGTTAGAGAGATATCTTCAGGAGATAAGTAAGGAAGAACTTATATCGCCTGACGAGGAAGCTGAACTGGCACGCAAGATACGCCAGGGAGACAGAAGGGCGCTTGACCGCCTTACAAAAGCAAACCTGAGATTTGTGGTGTCTGTTGCAAAACAGTACCAGAACCAGGGAATGAGTCTGCCCGACCTTATTAACGAGGGTAACGTGGGACTCATCAAGGCTGCGGAGAAATTCGACGAGACTCGCGGTTTTAAGTTTATTTCTTATGCCGTGTGGTGGATTCGACAGAGTATTCTCCAGGCCATAGCAGAACACAGCCGTATCGTTCGTCTGCCGCTCAACCAGGTGGGACACGTGAACAAGATTACGAAACTGCTTTCTGACTTTGAACAGAAATATGAGCGCTGGCCGACCATCAACGAGATTTCGGATCTGCTCGACTTACCCGAAGATAAGGTGTACGAGGCTCTCAGCGCAAACAGTCATCAGGTGTCGATGGACGCCCCGGTTGCCGACGGCGAGGGCAACTGCATGATGGACTATATGGTGAACGAGGATTCGCCTACAGCCGACAAGATGTTGGTGAAGGAATCGCTCAAGAACGAGATTGCACGTATGCTGAACATTCTCGACGCAAGAGAAAGAAGTATCGTGGAGTCGTTCTACGGCATCAACTCACCAGAAATGACTTTAGAGGAGATTGGTAACAAATACGGTCTCACTCGCGAGCGCGTAAGACAGATTAAGGAAAAGGCTCTGCACCGTCTGAAACATGACAACCAGAGCAAACTATTAAAATCGTTCCTGGGACAGTAAAAATGTCCGCAGAGGGACATTAACCAGTGTATATGAGATATATTAAATTTCTTTTCATAGCATTCGTGATGCTGTTAGCGACAGCAGGTAAGGTATCGGCGGATAACAAGTGTCTGCCGCATCTTTATATGTTCGGATATGCTTTTTCGTTTAACGATTCTACGCTGTACATCACTACCGTACAGAATGTTAATGATGTGTGGGTGCGCCCGCGCAATGGTTTCGTGATTGAGCGCGAGACTTATTCTAATCAGTTGCAGAGGTATTTTGAGAACGACGGCGTGCTGAACATGACGTGCGGAATAAGTTACGACGAGAAGGAGAAGAAGGCTCTGAAGAAATTTAATAAACTGAAGGAGCGTTACGCTAAGAAGATGAAGCACATGCGTGTGGTTACTCTCTCTGAGGGTGATTTCGCATTTACATCGTTCGTTCCTATGCAGGTCGAGACTTCCGACGATAACAACGACAAGGCTGTGAAGTCTAAGAAAAAGAAGTCGTCTAAGAAGAAGAGATGATTGAATTTAAATAATACACAGAATATCCCGGCAGGACATCATTTCCTGTCGGGTATTTTTTTGCCCTGTTCCGTACATACATTGGTTGTCTGTTCCTAAAACGTCACTCTGCATATATTGTCGTAACAAAGTGGTTATTTATCCAGTAAACTGATGTATAAGGCATTAATAATGCAGATATTTGCATGTGATGCCTGTCTGCCATGTTGTTTTATGTAACATTAGTATAATGCCGACGCTTTGTAATTATCCGCCCTTCGGCTCCTTTAAAATCCTGATTTACACTGCATTGGTATAGCGAATAATTTTTATAACCGCGCGACTGCCAGATAACGTAACTCTCGCTTTTTTATCATTATTATGCTTTATGTGGCTGCATATCCCTCGGACATCCGTAAAGTAAGCAGAATGTAGCTCTAAATGCCGCTTGCGGACATACTTTTTTCACATATAAACAGACGTGGTTCTGAGAATTAAGCATCGCTGATGAAAATAACATACGTTTTATAAAAGTGTACGTTTGATTAAATATGTTAATATCAGCATCTGCGTTTATTCATTTTATATGTTGGCAGTCAGGCGCCTATACCTTATTATATAATTTATGCACATAATCTGAAAATAGGTGGTTTTATGCGATTCTAAATGCAACTATGTACCCGTTTTTTTTGGTTATAAAAGTTTTTTGACGTATCTTTGCAGAAAATTAACACGTATAATAACATGAATTTAAAAGTTCGTCTTACGATAATGAACTTCCTGGAGTTCGCTGTCTGGGGTGCGTATCTCACTTCTATGGCACGTTATCTGGGACAGATTAATCTGGGACAGGAAATAGGATGGTTCTATTCTATTCAGGGAATTGTCTCGCTCTTTATGCCCGGACTCATCGGCATCGTTGCCGACAGATGGATTCCTGCACAGCGACTTTTAAGTTTGTGTCATCTTCTTGCAGCTCTCTTCATGGGCGCTACGGCATACTACGGCATGAGTTACGGCGCAGACATCCAGAAGAGTCTGTTCATTTCACTCTACACTCTCAGTGTGGCTTTCTATATGCCTACGCTTGCTCTCAGTAACTCGGTGGCTTTCACCGGACTGAAACATGCCGGCTTAGATACCGTGAAGGCTTTCCCGCCTATACGTGTGTTCGGAACAATCGGTTTTATCTGTACCATGTGGCTCGTTGATCTGCTCGGATACATGGACAGCTACAAACAGTTCTACGTTTCTGCCATCATCGGCTTTATCCTTGCAGCTTATTCACTTACGCTTCCGCACTGTCCTGTAAGTCACAGCGACGAAAAGAAGACTCTCTCGCAGGCGCTCGGTCTCGATGCCTTCAAACTGTTCAGGCAGCGTAAGATGGCCATATTCTTCATCTTCTCAATGATGCTGGGCGTATCGCTCCAGATTACTAACGGTTACGCCAACTCGTTCATCGGCAGTTTCGGAATAGAAGAACAGTACGCAAATACTTTCGGCGTAGAACATGCCGGAATCCTTATATCACTCTCACAGATAAGCGAGACTTGCTGTATTCTGCTCATCCCGTTCTTTATGAAACGCTTTGGTATCAAGAACGTTATGATGATTGCAATGCTTGCATGGGTGTTCCGCTTCGGTTTCTTCGGACTCGGTAATCCCGGCAGCGGTGTATGGCTCTTCGTGCTTTCTATGATTGTTTACGGCGTGGCATTCGACTTCTTCAATGTTTCCGGCGCTCTCTATGTAGACCAGGAGACTGACGAGGAGATAAGAAGCAGCGCACAGGGATTGTTCATGATTATGACAAACGGACTCGGTGCCACTATCGGTACGCTCGGAGCTCAGGCTATTGTTAATCATTACACTGAATTCCAGGAATTCAACGGCTCGAATTATCAGGTAGGCGACTGGAGCACCGTATGGTATATCTTTGCAGCTTATGCACTCGTGGTGCTTATACTCTTTGCGCTGATATTCCGCCCCAAGAAAGAAAATGCTTAGTTAAACTGCATAGGGCTTTCCGTACGGCCCGTACCGCAATGGTGATATGAGATAGTATGGAGATGTTTTTTTAAGATAAATAGGAAACTGTTCCGGTCATGGTCGTGGTGCGCCACAGATCTGAGACGGACAAAACGGATAATTTATTTTATACCTTATGAAAGAGGTGAGATACTTTTATGCACCGGAAGCTGTCGCTACCGACCGTCTGCCCGATGAAGAAGCAACACACGCGCTGCGAGTGCTGAGGCTCACCGTAGGCGACGAACTCTTCCTAATGGATGGCAAAGGTTCGTTCTACCGTGCCGAAGTAACCCTGACAGCCGGAAAGCACTGCACTTACCGTATATTAGAGACCATGCCGCAGCAGAAAACGTGGCACGGACACATACATCTCGCCGTAGCTCCCACAAAGATGATGGAGCGCATAGAATGGATGGCGGAGAAGGCCACCGAGGTAGGTATAGACGAATTTACATTCTTGGAATGCCGCTTTTCAGAACGCAGACAGATGCGTAAGGACCGTATAGAAAAGACGGTAGTATCGGCAGTGAAGCAGAGCCGCAAGCCCTTCATGCCAGTGGTAAACGACGTTACGGCGTTTACACAGTTTATCCAGATGCCACGTAAAGGCAGAAAATACATTGCACATTGTTACGAAGAAATCGAGAAGAAAGACTTCTACGATGAGATATGCCGTCCCTGCAAAGATGCAGAGGACGAGGACATTACCATTATGATTGGTCCTGAGGGTGACTTCTCTGTCGAGGAGGTGCGCGAGGCCGTTGACGCAGGCTTTGTGTCTGTGAGTCTTGGCGAGAGCCGTCTGCGTACAGAGACGGCGGCACTGTCGGCAGTGATGATGTCGTCGCTGGCAAGAAGAAACAGATAAAGACAATTCACATATATTATACAACTTATTTTAAACTATCATTTTATGACAAAAAAATTATTTGTAATGTTTGCGATGTTACTTGCAGTTACTATGACAACAGTAGCTCAGGTTACGACATCTGCTTTAACAGGACAGGTAAGAGCAGATGGTGAAGACATCGTTGGTGCCACTATCAAGGCGGTACACGAACCTTCTGGTTCAAAGTACCTCGCAGTAACTAATGAGAAGGGACGTTACTCTATTCAGGGTATGCGTGTCGGCGGTCCTTACAGAATCGAAATCACATTCATCGGTTATGAGGACAGAATCTACTCTGGCGTTTACCTCCAGCTTGGTGAACCCAAGGTAATTGATGCTGATCTCAAGGAAGACAATGCAGTTCTTGGCGAAATCGTTGTTCAGGGACAGGCTAACACTAATGCCGGTGCTTCTGTAAACTTCAACAAGGACAAAATCGAGAACACTCCTTCTGTAAGCCGTAACATCTATGATGTTGCCAAGCTTTCTCCGCTGGTAAGCGCTAACAAGAAGGGCGGTATCACTATCGCAGGAACAAACAACCGTTACAACAGCTTCCAGATTGACGGTACTGTAAGTAACGACGTATTCGGTCTTTCTGCCGGAGGTACAAACGGTGGTCAGACAGACGCTAATCCTATTTCTATCGATGCTATCCAGGAACTTCAGGTTGTCGTAGCACCCTTCGACGTTCGTCAGAGCGGTTTCACAGGTGGTGCCATCAACGCTGTAACAAAGCAGGGTACTAACGAGTTCCACGGATCTGCCTACACATATTACACAAACCAGGATATGTGGGGTAAGTATGCATGGTCTAAGAATCACATGAAGGAAGAAATGGAGCAGCAGAGCACAAAGACTTATGGTGCTACATTAGGCGGTCCTATCATCAAGGATAAGTTGTTCTTCTTCACAAGTATCGAGAAGAAAGAGAAGAAGTATCCTTCTTCAATCTATCCCGGTTACTCTGACCGTTACATCACAGAAGCTACAGCCAAGCAGATTGCTGACAAGTACTATGATCTTACCGGCAGCCAGTTCGAGGAGTCATGGGGCAAGCAGAACGTAATGACAGAGAGTCTCGGCATCCTTGCCCGTGTAGACTGGAACATCACAGATAACCACAAGTTCTCACTGCGTTATCAGTACAACAACTCTTCAGACGACAAGAACGGTCTGAGTCCTTACAAGTTCACTTTCAACGGAAGTGGTTACACACAGAAGAACAAGACAAACTCTATCGTAGCCGAACTTAACTCTAAGATTGGTGATAAGCTCTTCAACGAAGCACGTGTATCTGGTACATTCGTTCGCGACCATCGTGAATGCGGTTACCAGGGTCCTACAGTTCAGATTAAGAACATCCTCGCTGCCGATGGCAAGAGCAACATCGAAGCTAACATCGGTACAGACTACTCATCAGGTGCCAACTACCTCGATCAGGACATCTGGACAATTGAGGATAACCTCTCTTGGTACCTCGCAGACCATACTCTGACATTCGGTACTCACAACGAAATCTACAACATGAAGAACTGTTTCATCCAGGCTGTCAATGGTTCATGGTACTATGACTCTCTCGATGACTTCATGAACGATAACCCCTGGAAGTTCCAGTACAAGTACACTGACCCTGCCGTAACAGGTGGTGACACACGTTATGCTCCTTCATTCAAGGCTGGTCTCTTCGGACTCTATGCTCAGGATAAGTGGCATATCCTCGACAACCTGACAGTAACATACGGTATGCGTATGGATATCTCTACAACATTCGACGATCCTTCTGAAAACTCTAAATTCAACGAGTATGCAGCATCAAAGGGTCTTGGCGTAAAGGTTGGTACAATGCCTGGTGCTAAGGTTCTCCTTTCACCGCGTCTCGGTTTCCGCTGGTATGCTGACAAGCAGCACAACACTCTCTTCCGTGGTGGTGTAGGTATATTCACAGGTCGTGTACCTTTCGTATGGTTCTCTAACGCTTATACAAACACAGGTATCGAACAGAAGGGTACAACTTACCAGCCTAAGGAAGGTCAGGAAATTCCTTCACTCGGTAAATACTACAACGATCCTATGGGTGCATCACAGCTCGGCGGTTATGGTCAGAAGCCTGATATCGTAACAGTAGACGATGACTTCAAGTACCCGCAGGTACTCCGTGCTAACGTTGCATGGGAACAGAAACTTCCTTACGACATCAAGTTCACATTGGAAGGTATCTACTCTAAGAACCTCAACAACGTATTCTTCGAGAACATCGCTCTTGAGAAGGACGGTCTTACATACGCAGTTCCCGGTGTAGAGAACTCTGCATCTCAGAACTACTCACTTGCTAAGTCTAACTACTGGAGCATCGTAAACCTCAAGAACACAAACAAGGGTTATTCTTATAACATCTCTGCATCACTCGAAAAGAGCTTCGACTTCGGTCTTGATGTAATGGCTTCTTATACATTCGGTCGCTCTCGTTCTGTAAACGACGGTACATCTTCTGTTGCTTACTCTAACTGGAAGTACAACTACAGCCGTGACACTAACGACGCTAACGAAATGGGCTTCTCTAAGTTCGATATTCCTCACCGCGTAATGGTTCAGCTCAACTATACATCTCCTAAGTACTGGAACGACTGGATGAGCACAAACGTTTCTGTTATGTACAATGGATTCAGCGGTGGCCGTTACAGCCTTACAATGAACGAAAGAACAGACTTTAACCATGATGGTCAGAGAGGTAACAACCTTCTCTACATTCCTACTAAGGACGAACTCAAGAACATGATCTTCGTTGATAAGAAGGGTATGTCTGCTGAAGAGTCTCGTCAGGCTTTCGAGCAGTGGATTGAAAATGATGACTATGCTAAGGATCACCGCGGACGTTATGCTCAGCGTAACTCTAACCTCAGCAAGTGGGAGAACGAATTGAACCTCCACATCGGTCAGACAATCTACAACTCTAAGGGGCAGGGTCGCTTCGAGATTACATTGGATATTATCAACTTTGCTAATATGCTTAACAAGAAGTGGGGTGCTCACTACGGCAACGTTAACAACCTCTCACCTCTTACTCTCGAAGGTATAGACAAGGAGACTAATGCTGCTAAGTTCTCTTACAACTCTAACAACAAGCCTCAGGTTAATGACATCTTCTCAAGATGGAATGCTCAGATTGGCTTCAAGCTCCTCTTCTAATTTTTTAGACAGGTCTTAAACTTTATATTGCGTGTGGAATTGCATTAACGTGTTTTTCCACACGCTTTTTTTGTTAGTTATCAGCTGTTGGTTTGGGGTTTAAAGTTTTAAGTTCAAAGTTTAAAGTTTTAAGTTATCAGCTGTCGGTTATCAGTTATCAGTCGTTGGTTATCGGCTGTCGGCTATCACTTTTGGTTTTTAAGTATCAGCTGTCAGTTCTAAGTTGCTTGTTGTCAGTATTAAATCGTTAGTAGTAAGCTGTTTTAATTATTATCTGTTAGCTTTTTATTGACTGCTAATCAATTGTTTTTCAACAATAATAATTTATTATTCTTTTTATCACGACATTATTAGATATTATAATGATATACAGCATTTTAACTCTGTGTTCCGGTTCTGCCTTTTCATTATGATGTGTCTGATAAAAGTCTTTTTACCCTGTTTTGGGGTAAACATCATATGACGGCAGATAAGCACATATATTTTAGCAAACTGTTAATGCTGTATTAGCCTGTTAATCAGGCTGTGTTATGTAGGGAAACAAAGGGATGTCTTTGGGACTATAATGCTCTTTTATGATTTTCAATGATAATTCTTTGCTAATACTCTTTGTTACATTTAAGATATGATTGTCTACGGACAAAAAAGAGGTGTATCCGTATTTGCGGATACACCTCTTCTCAATATTTCTTCTGGCTGTGTAAATGAAGCCAGATTAAATCATATTATTTTACTATAATCTTCTTGCCGTTTATAATGTACATGCCGGCAGGAATTTCTATATTGTTTTCTTTAGCAGAGAATCTGTCGAACAGAACACCGTCTACGGTATAGATGTCAATCATGCCGTTTTCTGTAGTTACGTTCACGTCAGTGCCGTTAATGTTTATTACAGAACCTTCGGCAACAGCTGCATTGATGTCAGTAGATTCAGGATCAAATTCTCTTATCTCCTTTGCATTTTTCCAGAAGCTACTTTCTGTGTAGTCAGCCTTATGTCCTTTCGGAACATAAATTATACGTTCGTTCTCAAGATAGTTGCCGTCTATGTCCCTCGGTATAAGCTGTGAAATTTCAACACCTGCGATATTACCTGTAGTATTGTAAACCGTAATGTTGTTCATGCTGGTACATTCATCAAAAGCAAGAGGAGCAATGTATGATACAGATGCAGGAATAGTCATTGATTCGAGAGCCGTACAGCCGGAGAATGCTTCCTGATCGATGGTTTCGGCCTTATTAGAGAATTCTACGGTCTTGAGCGAACTGCAATTATAGAACAGACGGAATTCTATGTAGGTAATCTGTTCGGGCACAACCATGTGTGTGAAACTTGTACATCCGGTGAATGCTCCGGAGCCAAGTGTCTTTATGTTAGCCGGGATTTTAACATTGGCAAGGTTCGAACATCCGTAGAAAACTTCGTTACCGATAATCTCTACATTATCGTGCATTATACATTCTTTCAAATTTTCGCACATATAAAGCGATGCACCGTCGAGCATCTTACATGATTCAGGGATAGTAACTTTTTCAAGATTCATTGCACCCTCACAAGAAGCAAATCCTAATATCTCTGTGCCTTCGGGAACTTTAAGTTCTGTAGCAGGGCTGCCAGCCGGGTATTGTACGAGTGTCTTTTTATCCTTAGAATAAAGAATACCGTCTATAGAAACGAAATAAGGATTAGATTCGGCAACTTCAAATTTTTGTATTGATAAACAATCCCAGAAAACCCACATACCGAAGCTCTTGAATGTAGAAGGCAGACTTATGCTCTGGATGCTGATGCATTCGTTGAATGCAGAGTTAGCCATGCCTTTAAGACCTTCTTGGAAGATAACACTTTCAAGAGAAGTACAGCCGTTACACAGTTCTGTAGGGATGTATTCTACAAGAGCAGGGAATCTTAAGTGATATAAGAGATGTACATTTATGGAAAGCAGAGCCACCGAATTTCTCTACTGTTTCTGGTATATTGATTGTCTCGATTGCAGAACAGTTGGCAAAACAACCTTCGCCGATGTATTTAAGTCCTTCGTTAAGAGTAACCTTATTAAGCATTGCGGCATCACAGAAACTACCTTTTTCCAATGAAAGCATAGAAGACGGCATTGTGATTTCTTCCAGAGATAAACATGCTTCGAACGAGAACTCTTCGGTCATTGTAACGCTGGTGAAGTATTGGAATTCGTTGAAAGACTTTATATCCTGGTTCTTTGCGAATACCATTCCCACACTTTTAATGCCTGAAGCTTCCTCATAGCTGAGTTTTCCATCTTTGTTAAAGTCCCAGTTATCGACACATATTTGTTCTACTAAAGGGTCGGCGAATACTATCGGATCGTCTTTTTCAGCATACAGACACGTTGATGCATACAATGATGCAATAAGTAAAAATAATTTCTTCATAAGCTTTAGTTTTAAGTAAGTTGTTAAAATTTTTTGTTTTTCATGAAATTCTTCATTGAAAATCAAGTGTTATATCTTTCACAAATATATGTACTTTATTCTATAAAAACAAGTAATAAAGTGATAAAATTTAAATATTAATATTATTTTAATGATAAATTGTGATATCTGTAAATCTCTTGTTCTAACAAACAGATATTATGGCATTTATAGGGCTCCGACATCATTGTTATACAGATAATGAATTGATGAAGAAGAGGTTATAAATAAAAAACAGGTCGCCTGTGATTTTCAGACGACCTGTTGATGTTATGCTGTGTACAGTTTTTATTCTATTCTGTAAAGATGATCGGCACGCTGTAGAATCTTATTCTTTAAGAGTTCCGGATAGTCGGGATGATTCTTGAAGAAAGTCTTAACTTCGTTTGCAGCAGCAGGAGAAGTGTGATAGTAGAGCAGAGACCATGCCCATGTTCCGGGGAAGAAGATGTCGCCGGTACTCTGAATCTCCTGTATTTCCTCAAGGGCAGGAGTGATGTACTTCACGGCCTCGTTCTGGCGGTAAGCATTGTTAAGGTTAGACAATGCACTCGATGCCCACGGCTCTATGGTGCGGTTCTTAACGTCTAACAACGACTGGAACACACTGTCTCGCACAGCCTTGTCGGGCGAAACAGAAGGAATGAGGAACGCATATTCGCTCTTTCTGTCAGGGTTAGTGATGCGTTTCAGCTGAGTGTCAGTGATAAACTCAGCCTTCTCAGGCATCAGTATGGCAAGTTTGAACGAAGTCTTGATGTAGTCACCCTCGCTCAGCGAACAGGCAGCCGGAGACTTCTGCGTATTCCATACGTCATAAAGATTCTTCACGGCCTTTTCAGAAGAAGCCGTGCTGCGGTAAGTGCGGAATGCCTGTAGAGCACGCTGCGGCTGTTTCTCGCTCTTCATCATGTCCCACAGAGCATCCTCCATTGCTGTAGGATTCTCGGCAGGGAACAGACGGTTACAGTTGTTTATATACCCCATTGCCGAAGAATAAAGCAGTTCGTTCTTCTCACCCCTGACATATTCGAGCATCGACTTCATGAACACATCAGGACTTACCACATGGTTCAGAAGATTCTCGTTGAGAGTGATGAGCAGCGAACCCCTGAGCAGTTCGTCGTTACTGTGCAGCAGCACGTCGAACAGTCTGTCAGTCTCGTTTTCGGAGATACGGAAGAATCCATATCCCGCACCATCGGTGTTAGGAATGATAAACGCATCTCTGTCAGCCTCGTGAGGCAGTTTTACGCTTGTCTCGGCATTATCCATCGAAAGCTCAACCGTTACCGTATCAGTATGATTCTCAGACACTACGGCATACTTCACATCCTGCGGCCAGCACAGACCACGGTTCCACGCATCCTTCTGGCGCACCGTAAGCGTACTGCCGTTTACCGAAGCCGAAATCTCAGGCATACCCTTCTCGTGACACCACACATGACTCCATTTCTGAAGGTCACGTTCGGTGTATTTGTCAAGGATGGTTATGAGGTCCTCCCATGTGGCATTGCCGTAAGAGTAAGTCTTGAGATATTCCTGCATACCCTTTCTGAAAGCCTCGCCGCCCATCATCTTATAAAGCATGTTCATAACCACGGGCGACTTCTTATAGATGATATAGCCATACATCAGACCGGCATTGTTAAGATTGTCAAGCTGCTGCTTTATGGTGTTGGTGCCCTGGGTACGGTCCTCGGAATAAGCCGACGGAATGTAATCGAGCATGAAATTCAGACGATGATTAACGCCAGGGAAATGCGGTTCTGCAATCATCGAACCGTAGAAGTTGGCAAATACCTCCTTAGTCCACACATCGTCAAACCATTTCATCGTCACGAGGTCGCCGAACCACATGTGAGTAGTTTCGTGGGCTATCAGCACACTGCGTTCAAGCTGCTCGCTGAGTGTAGGATTCTCGTTGAGGAACATACGGCTGTCATTATATAATGTGGCACCCACGTGCTCCATGCCGCCAAACTGGAATCCCGGAACGATGATAAGGTCGTATTTGGCAAAAGGATAGGGGATGCCCGTGTAATCCTCAGCCCATCTGATATCGTAGAACACCTCGTCGGCAATGTCGCTGCACTGAGCCACCTTCTTCGGGTCGGTTTCACGATGATAGATTACGATTGTTCTGCCGTCCTTAGTAAATTCCTGACTGAACATCTTACCCACGACAAAAGAGAAGAGATAAGTGCTCAGCGGCTCGGTCTCGGCAAATACAATGCTCTTGCGACCGTCAGTGCTGTCTGTCTTCAGAGCCTTTCCGTTGGCTACGGCATCCCATTCTTCGGGAATCTCAAGTTTCAGAGAGAAACGTGCCTTGAGGTCCGGCTGGTCGAAACATGGGAAAAGAGTGCGTGCCCTGTCGGGAACAAGCAGCGTGTACATGAAATCGTCACGACGGTTAAGCGATTGGTCGTCTGCAGTAAACACCACTTTTATGTTATTCACTCCGGCCTTTACGCTGTTCTCGGCAACGATGATGTGCTCGTCCTTTACCTCATATTCAGCGTCTTTGCCGTCAACGCTTACTGAAATGACGTTTGAAGAATCGGCAGCAAAGTCGATTATTACGGGCTGAACCTTGTCGAGTGTCAGCGTAATTACAGAAGAGGCGCTGATGTCCTTGTCCTTGGAGTCTGGAATGCTGAAGAACAGGTTGTAACGTATGTCCTTGAACTGTGCCTTACGCAGCTGTGCCAGTTCTAAGCTCACGCCCTTGTCGTAGAGCGCTGTCTCGTCGGTTGTGGTACCGCACGATGCTAACAGCATCATCATGGCCGTCAGCGAGAGAATGAAATGTTTTACTGTCATATCTTATGTTTTTGTTCATTAGTATTATGATTTTGCAAAGTAACTAAATATTTATGACTTTTCAATATTTAGCGGAAAGTTTAAGGGGAAGAGGTTTAAAGTTGTCAGTGAGGGTTTAAAGTTTTAAGTTATAAGTTTAAAGTTTTTTAAGTTATCAGTTGTCAGTGGGGTTTGAAGTTCTAAGTTCTAAGTTTTTAAAGTTATCGGTTATCAGCTATCAGTTATCAGTTGTCGGTTGAGGGTTTTAAGATTTAAGTTCTTTAAGTTTTCAGTTGGCAGTTATCGGTTTGAGTTTTCATTTGTGGATTGGAGATTGTGTGGGTGATACCTAAATTGTGAGTATTGGGACATTTAAATAAACTAAATTACTAACTTATAGGCTAATAACATTTAGGTATTTATCATCCGTCCGTAATTTTTACCATTATTATTTATATATGATGTTAAATAAAACAATTAAATTTGGCCTCCGAAAAAATTAATAATACACAGATATGCAGTCAGACAATATAATGATAGGAATGCTGCTGACATTACTTGCCGGACTTTCTACCGGTATAGGCAGCGCTATCTCTTTCTTTTATAAACGTACAAATACTAAGGTGCTTTCGGGGGCTCTCGGACTTTCGGCGGGCGTCATGATTTATGTGTCGTTCGTGGAGCTTATGCCTACCGGCTGTGACCTTCTGGAACAGGTGTATGATAAAAAGATGGCGGAGCTGTACACTATTATAGCTTTCTTCCTCGGAATAATCATCATTGCCCTAATCGACTTTCTCGTGCCTGAGGATGAGAACCCGCACGAGGTGCATACTCGTGAGGATCTGAAGAAGATGGAGGCTCTGAAGCGTACCGGAATGATGACGGCAGTGGCAATTTCTATCCATAACTTCCCCGAAGGTATGGCGACATTTGCTACGGCACTCTCTGACATCAGTCTTGCAGTCCCCATCATGATAGCCATCGCAATACATAACATACCCGAAGGTATGGCTGTGTCGGTGCCTATCTATCATGCCACCGGCAATAAGAAACGCGCCTTCTGGCTGTCGTTCCTGTCCGGTATGGCAGAACCCGTGGGAGCCGTGATAGGATTCTTCTTCCTCCTTCCGTTCTGGTCGCCCGAACTCAATGCAGCCCTTCTTTCCCTGGTATCCGGAATCATGGTCTACATCTCGTTCGACGAACTTCTTCCCGCAACCGAGAGCTTCGGTCATCACCACATCGGAATCATAGGCGTAATCCTGGGAATGTTCCTTATGGCAGCGACACTCTGGGTGGGAGTATAAAAAGGTTATAAAGACGCATATTATATATGTATATTGTGTGCATACAAAACAAAGTGTGATTATATATACAAAAAATAATCATTTTATCCCAAAAAGTTTGTTAGTATCATTAAATCATACTACCTTTGCACCATACTAAAAATACTATAAAATATGCCTAAGAAAAGAAGTGATGCCTTTTACCATCTTGTTGCATTCATTACTGTTGCAATATGGGGTACGACCTATGTATCAACCCGCTGGCTCATCAAGGAAGGTGGCCTCGACGAAGTAAACATTTTTGTAATTCGTTTTATCATCGCATACCTCATTATGCTTGCCCTTTCGCACAAGCACATGTGGGCGGATTCAAAACGCGATGAGTTAATTCTTGCCGGTATCGGTCTCATGGGAGGTTCGGCATACTTTATTTCTGAGAACGCAGCTCTCGGACTTGCGCCTGCCAACGACGTGTCTATCATCGTTGCTTCAAGTCCGCTGTTCACAATCATAGCTATTGCACTGCTCTTCAGGGGCGAAAAGTTCAAGTTACGCGAGTACGTCGGTTCTGTGATATGTCTTGTGGGTGTGGCTACGATCATCCTTAACAGTTCGAGCGACTCGGCACCCGTTAAGGAAGGCGACATGGCACTCCTCGGTAACCTGCTTGCCCTCGTTTCATGTCTCACATGGGTGGCTTACACTCTGCTTCAGAGATTAATCGGCGAGAAATACTCAGCACTGTTCGTTACACGTAAGATGTTCTTCTATGGCGTAATCACGGCACTCCCGATGTATTTCTTCTATCCTCTGCCCGACATCCATACAGTATTGCAGCCTTATAACATGCTCAACCTGCTGTTCCTGGGATGTATCGCTTCAGGATTCTGTTTCTTCTCATGGAACTGGTGCCTTGCAAACTTAGGTTCTGTAAAGACAAGTAACTGGAACTACATGATTCCTCTTACAACGGTAATCTTTGCATGGCTCGTGCTCGGCGAGAGCATGACACTGCCGTTCATCGCTGGTGCCACTGCCATCCTCGTTGGTATGTACATGGCAAGTAAGTAGTACGCCGGATGTTTACGGGTTTACTGCTCACGATATTTACCGTGGTGCAGCTGAACTGCGAAAACATGTTCGACTGTGTGCACGACTCGCTGAAGGACGATTCTCAGTTTCTTCCCTCGGCCCTGAGACACAACACTCTGCACAGATACTACGACAAACTGAACAAAATATCTAAAGAGATAACATGGTGCGGATGCGAAGGAAATGACTTCCGTCTGCCCGACATAGTAACGCTTTGTGAAGTAGAGAACGATTCCGTCCTTACATACCTCACAAGGCGTTCTTCTTTACGTAACGCCAGATACCGTTACGTTATGACCGATTCTCCCGACAGGCGCGGCATCGACGTGGCCTTGCTCTACAATCCCCGGACATTTCGTCTGCTCTCTCACAGTTCGCTGCGCATCAGTCCGCCTGAAGGAATGCGCCCCACGCGCGATGTCCTGTGCGTGAAGGGTGTTACGGATGCTGGCGATACCCTCGATGTGCTTGCGGTACATCTGCCGAGCAAATATGGCGGAGATAAACATACGCGCCCGTACCGTATGCTTGTGGCAGACGTAATCTGTGCAGCCGTGGATTCGTTGCGCAGGGCAGGAGACAGGAACATAATCGTTTCGGGTGACTTTAACGACGATGCGGAATCAGAGCCATTAAAAAGGGTAGAGGATTCAGGACTTATAAACATATCCTCTTCGGCTGACGGCAGCTGCGGAGCACATGCCAGTTACAAGTACCGTGGCAGATGGCAGAGCATCGACCACATCCTTGTTTCCCCCGACGTGAGGAAACATCTTTATAAATGCGTAATAAAAGATGCTCCGTTCCTGTTAGAGAACGATAAGAAATACGGAGGAAAGAAACCACGCCGTTTCTGGAACGGAATGCGCTACAACGATGGATACAGCGACCATCTGCCTGTAGTGGCTGGATTTAAGTATTAGAACATTGTAAAGTCATGGTTTTAATAACTGGTTGGGGCAATTTGTTTTTTTAAAAGGAATGAAAGTCTGTTGTTTTTATTACCTTTGCAGACCTTTCAAAGGTATAGAATAAAAAAACAATATCTATTAATTAATTTTTAAGGTTTACCAACTAAAATGAAAAAAATATTTTTCATGTTGTTGGCGCTCCTTCCTTCACTGATGATGGCAGACAATGTCAGCGAAGAAAGAGCAGAGTCAATTGCTAAAAGATTCTTCTCGTCAAACGTAAAGACAAGAAGTGAAGCACCTTCACTCCGTATGGTGTGGAACGGTGAAAGTATGACAACACGTTCAGAATCATTTCCCGCATTCTATGTGTTCAATAATGAGTCGGGAAAAGGTTTCGTAATCGTATCAGGTGATGATTGCACGTCAACACCTATCCTCGGCTATTCATTCGACCAGAACTTCAGTGCCGAGAACATGCCTCAGAACATTTCAGCATGGATGGGCGGTATTCGTAGCGAAATCAATGAAGCACGCGCTAACCATGTGGCAGCAAGAGCCGACAACCATGACTGGGCTAAGTTCGAAGTCAATGACATGAAACCTATTAAGGTTCTCGAAACAGCACTTTGGGACCAGCGCGATCCTTATAACTCAGAGCTCCCTGTAGGTTATGTCACGGGTTGTCCTGCTACAGCCATCGCAATTGTCATGCGTTATCACAGCTGGCCTGAAAAGGGCGTTGGCACAATACCTCAGTCTAACGAGGCTGTTGGCGATGTAACACTCGGTCATACATATGACTGGGCTAACATGCCTATGAAATATACAGATGCAGCGACACCTGATCAGAGAAAACAGGTCGGCATTCTTATGCGTGACGTGGGTGCAATGGTACGTACACAGTACAGCGCAGGTACAGCAGGTGCTAACCCCGAAGAGACTCTTCCGCAGCTTATGCCTATTTACATGCGTTACGACAGGAGTACCATTCGCAGCATTATGAAGAAAGACTTCAGCGACACAGAATGGCATGCTCTCATGCAGAAGGAAATTGATGAGAACCGTCCTGTTCTTTATGGCGGTTATTCATCAGGCGGCGGACATCAGTTTGTGCTTGACGGATATGCAGCAGACAACTATTATCATATCAACTGGGGATGGAGCGGCATTTCTAACGGTTACTACCTTCTTACAACAATGAATCCGCCAGAGCAGGGAGCCGGTGGTTCTATTTCAGCCGATGGATTTACAAAGAAACAGGATGCCATCATCGGAATTCAGCCTGATGCCCAGAATCCTGGCGGTGGTCACTTCGATCTCTATGTGTACAAGCCCTATTATGAAAACAAACCTTATGGTATGATTACGGCCGAGACATCTTTCGAACAGGGTGCAGAGTTTAAACTTGACCTCAAGGAATTCCAAAACAAGGGTTCGCGCGAGTTCGCAGGACAGATAGCCATTGCTCACTATGCTGATGATGGTACTCTCAAGGAAATTGTATCACACAAGACTATCGACTATTCTGTTTATACACAGCAGATAAATGACTTTACAGAAGGTTACTTTACATGTACAATCAATAAGCCAATAGAAAATGGCGACTACCTCTGCGGTGTATTCAAATATCAGAATCCTTCTGACTGGACTCCTATACACAACGGATACCTCGAAAATGACAACTGTATAGAAAAAATTATGCTTGAGGGCGGTGACGAACCTGTCCCTCCCGTTTCAAAGACCAAGCTTGAGATTGCAGTAGGCGAAGGCGGTCACGTAACATGCGACGGAAAGAAAATCGAAGGTGTACAGACGATTGAAGTAGAATCTAACCGTACATTCGAAATCCTTATCTGTCCTGACGAAGGTTACGAACTTTCTTCATTACTATTCAACGATACAGAAGTTAGTTCTGAAGTTAAGGAAGGTGTCTACACAACACCTGTCATCAGCGCAGCATCTGCAATCTCTGTAGTATTCGGTAAAGTCAGCGGTATTGATGATGCAGAATATTCTCCCGTTAAGGTAAGTGCAGGCAACGGCATCCTTACGGTAGAAGGTGCAGAAGCTGGTTCGCAGATTGACATATACACATTAACCGGGGCAAAGGTGAAATCAGTTAAGGCCACATCCGATTCAGTAAATATTGCAATCGGTCATGCTGTTTATGTCGTACGTGTAGCAGGTCGCATTTTTAAGGTCGTAATGTAATTGAATAAAAGATATTTAAAGCTTTAATGTCCGCAGGTATAAAGCCTGCGGATTTTTTGTAATTGCATCATTATTCCAGGTACAGACATACATGTATATAAGGGTGTGGTTACTTCATGGAAAGTAACCTGTGGCAGGTGACCGGTGAGTCATGCATAACGGCATAACAAACATGTAAAAACATAATAAACTGGCAAATAAGTACGCACGTCAGAAATAGTAAATTATTATACACGCAATTCTTGTTTTTTCCACTGTTTTTTTATATATTTGCACATAAATTTAAACGTTAATGGCAAAAAAAGGAATCAAGCTTGACAGACACATTATTCTTATGATACTTGTGGTGATACTGCTCATGGTAATCACTAAGTCGGTACTCATGACAATGGGAATAATGATTCTGCTGATACTGATTAACACGCTGATAGTGGAATATCTGAAGCGCAGGAAATAGGAGAGCGAGATGGAGAAACTGAAAGAGCTATACACACAGTGGAAGGGATGCGAGCCTAAGAGCATAACGCCCCTTACGGGAGCCGGAAGTAATAGGGAATATTTCCGTATGGTGGATGAGAGCGGCATTTCTACAGTTGGTGTTATCGGTACGAGCCTTGATGAAAACAAGGCTTTCATCTATCTTACGCGCCATTTTACGAAACGTAAGCTCAACGTTCCGGCTATTCTTGCCGTCAGCGACGACGGTATGCGGTACATACAGACCGACCTCGGCAGCGTGTCGCTTTTCGATGCCCTCGCCGGCGGACGTAATGCTGGCGGACGTTACAACGTGGAGGAAACGCAGCTGCTGGTGAACACTATACGTATGCTGCCTAACATACAGATAAGAGGTGCCAGAGAACTTGACTGGGACTACTGTTATCCGCAGCCCGCATTCGATAAGGACAGCGTACTCTTCGACCTTAATTATTTTAAGTACTGCTTCCTGAAGCCCGTTAACCTTGACTTCCACGAACTTAAGTTAGAGGCTGACTTCCGTCTTATGGCGAAGGACCTCACGGCAGAGAAAACAGAAAGTTTCCTGTATCGTGACTTCCAGGCAAGGAACGTGATGCTCGATGCAGAGAAAAATCCTTATTTCATAGATTATCAGGGCGGACGTAAAGGACCGTTCTATTATGATGTCGCCTCGTTCCTGTGGCAGGCATCGGCAAAATATCCCGACAAACTTAGAAACATGCTCGTCGACGAGTATTACGACTCGCTGAAGAACTATACTGAAGTGCCCTCGAAGGCTCACTTCACAAGCCGTCTCAGTCTGTTTGTGCTTTTCCGCACACTCCAGGTGCTCGGTGCTTACGGATTCAGGGGATATTTTGAACGCAAGAAACATTTTATTGACAGCATACAGCCCGCGATAGATAATCTCAGGGCTCTGCTAAAGAACAATAATTTCCAGTATCCTTATCTCATTGATGTGCTTACACGTCTAACGCAGATGCCGCGCTTCGTGAAGATAGAGGAGCCTGTTGCTAAGCGTCAGGACGGATACAGGACGGTGGAAAATGATGTCTACAAGGCACATCCTGCTGACGGTCCTGCCACATTCTCTAAGTACGACAACAAGGGCGAACTGAAAGTAAGGGTGTTCAGCTTTTCTTATCGCAAGGGTTATCCTGAGGATGAGAGCGGCAACGGCGGAGGATATGTGTTCGACTGCCGCAGCACGCATAATCCCGGACGTTACGAACCTTATAAGAAACTTACCGGACTCGACGAGCCTGTTATACGATTCCTTGAGGACGACGGAGAAATCCTATCGTTCCTCGATGATGTGTACAGCATGGCCGACCGTCATGTAAAGAGATATATACAGCGCGGATTTACCGACCTGATGTTCTGTTTCGGCTGCACCGGCGGACAGCACCGCAGTGTGTACTGCGCACAGCATCTGGGCGAATACATCAATACGCGTTACGGAATAGAGGTGGAGATTATCCATCGTGAACAGAACATAAGAACCGTACTAAAGGCACACAGGGTATGAGACAGGCTATGATATTTGCAGCGGGAATGGGCACTCGCTTGAAACCGCTTACCGACCACATGCCGAAGGCTCTCGTAGAGGTGGGTGGCATTACTCTCCTTGAACGTGTGATACGTAACCTCATGGCTGCCGGTACGGAGCGCATAGTGATAAACGTTCATCACTTTGCCGACATGATTGAGCAGTTTCTTGCTGATAATCATAACTTCGGTGCTGACATCAGAATAAGTGACGAACGCAGCGGATTGTTAGAGACAGGAGGCGGACTGAAACATGCTGCCCGTCTGTTCGACAATAACGACACGATACTTATACATAACGTCGATATACTGAGCAACGTAGACCTCGGAGCTTTCTATAGGAAAGGCACGGAACATGAGGCGGTGCTCATGGTAAGTCAGCGTAAGACAAAACGTTATCTGCTGTTTGACGATGATATGCGCCTGAGAGGGTGGACTAACATAGAGACCGGAGAAGTGAAGAGTCCGTTCGGACATATCAGTCCCGGAGATTATCATATGTACGCCTTTTCTGGAATACACACATTCAGTCCGCATCTTCTTTCAAAGATGGACTCATATCCCGACAAGTTCGGAATAATGGACTTCTATCTGAAGGAGTGCGCCACATCCGATATAAGAGGTTACGTCAAGGACGACCTCATGCTGATGGACGTAGGCAAGGCTGAGACAATAGACAATGCAAAAGACTTTTTAGACAGATTAACTAAATAACAACAACATGCAACAGAAAATTATTATACTCGATTTCGGTTCGCAGACCACCCAGCTCATAGGGCGTCGTGTGCGCGAACTCGACACTTTCTGCGAAATTCTGCCGTACAACAAATTCCCTGAGAACGACCCCTCTGTAATAGGTGTCATCCTCAGCGGTTCGCCTTATTCGGTGCACGACAAGGAGGCTTTCAAGGTAGACCTCTCTAAGTTTGTTGGTAAGATGCCTGTACTTGGTATCTGCTACGGTGCACAGTTTATTGCACACACCGGCGGCGGAAAGGTTGAAAAGACCGACACACGCGAATACGGACGTGCCAACCTGAAGACAGTTGATACTACAAATCCTCTGTTCAAGGGCTTTGAACAGAACTCTCAGGTATGGATGAGCCACGGCGATACTATCACAGCCATTCCCGAGGACTTCCACATCATCGCTTCTACAGGCGACGTGAAGTATGCTGCGTTTGCAAGTGACAAGAACCCCGTGTGGGCAGTACAGTTCCATCCGGAGGTGTTCCACTCATTGCAGGGCAAGCAGCTGTTAGAGAACTTCGTGGTAAACATCTGCGGCAGCAAGAGAGAATGGAGCGCTGCTTCGTTCATTGATTCTACCGTTGAGGCTCTGAAGGCTCAGTTAGGCAGCGACCGCGTAATCTTAGGACTCAGCGGCGGCGTTGACTCTTCTGTATGTGCCACACTGCTCAACCGTGCTATCGGAAAGAACCTTACATGTATCTTCGTAGACCACGGTATGCTCCGTAAGGATGAGTTCAAGAAGGTTATGGAGGCTTACAGCGGATTAGGACTGAACGTAATAGGCGTTGATGCTTCAGAGAAATTCTTTGCCGACCTTGCAGGCGTTACAGATCCTGAGCAGAAGCGTAAGATCATCGGTCGTGACTTCGTAGAGGTGTTCAATGCTGAAGCTCAGAAGATTACCGATGCCAAGTGGCTTGCCCAGGGTACTATCTATCCTGATAAGATTGAGAGTCTCAGCATTACAGGTATGACTATCAAGAGTCACCACAACGTCGGCGGTCTTCCTAAGGATATGAAACTTAAACTCTGCGAACCGCTCCAGTGGTTGTTCAAAGATGAGGTACGCCGTGTAGGACGCGAGCTCGGAATGCCCGACCGTCTTATCGACCGTCATCCTTTCCCCGGACCTGGTCTTGCAGTACGTATTCTTGGCGACATCACTCGCGAGAAGGTGGAAATTCTTCAGAATGCCGACGACATCTTCATCGAAGCTCTGCATAACTATAAGACAGAAGATGGCGACAGCCTTTACAACAAGGTATGGCAGGCTGGTGCAGTGCTGCTCTCTACAGTACGCAGCGTGGGCGTAATGGGCGACGAACGTACATACGAACATCCCGTTGCTCTCCGTGCTGTTACAAGTACCGATGCCATGACAGCCGACTGGGCACATCTGCCTTACGACTTCCTTGCTAAGGTAAGCAACGACATCATCAATAAGGTGCGCGGAGTAAACCGTGTATGCTATGACATCTCGTCAAAGCCGCCTTCGACAATAGAATGGGAATAATAATAATCTCTTTATTATAATCTTTTAAGTAAGCCGGCGGGAATAATTATGTGTTTTCTCTGCCGGCTTTCTTTTTCGACGACTTAAATATAACTGCATGATAATTACACTGTTAATACTTACCCTTGCCATAATACTGTTTGCCATGGGCAAGATACGTTCAGACCTCGTGGCACTATGTGCTCTCGTACTGCTCGTGCTTACAGACGTTCTTACTCCCGAAGAGGCTCTGTCGGGATTCTCTAATCCGGTGGTGATTATGCTCGTCGGACTTTTCGTGGTGAGCGGTGCTGTGATGCAGACCGGACTGTCGCGCAAAATGGGAAGTATGATACTGAAACACGCCGGAAAGAACGAGACTGTGCTGTTCGTTTCGGTGGTGCTGCTTACTGCCGTGATGAGTGCCTTCATAGGTACCGGAACTGTGGCTCTGATGCTGCCTATCGTGGTGAGCATGGCGGCAAGAACAAAGATGAACGTCAGCCGAATGCTCATGCCTATTGCCTTTGCGTGCAGCATGGGCGGAATGCTTACGCTGATTGGTGCTCCTACCAACCTCGTGGTGCAGGATGAGATCATGGCTGCCGGACTGCCGGCGCTGTCGTTCTTCTCGTTCTTCCCCGTGGGACTTACATGTATCGTGGTTGGTATCGCGGTGCTGCTGCCGCTTAGCAAATGGCTGCTCTCGCACAGACAGGTACAGAGAAACAGAGGAAAGAAGGGTAAGTCGCTCGATGAACTTGTAAAGGAATATAAGCTTGCAGAGAAAATTGTAAGATACGACATCGGCATCGGTTCAGAACTGGTGGGAAAGACCGTGGCCGAACTCGACATCTCAAATCTCTACGGACTGACAATCATCGAGATAAGAAGAACTAAAAGACAGAACGGACTTATGAAGACCGTGAGTCAGAAACTTGCCGGACCTGATGTCGTGATGGAGGAGGATGACGTTCTGTATCTTGTTGGCGATCAGGAAAGAATGGACATCTTTGCCGAGGAATATAATCTTGAGAAACTCGACGAAGCCTCTCTGCTCGAAACACGCGGACATCATCATCTTGAGTTTTACGACATCGGCATTGCCGAACTTGTTCTTCTGCCTACGTCAAAGTTATGTAACCAGCCGCTGAAGGAAGGAGGGTTCAGAGAAAAATATAATGTCAATGTACTCGGCATTCGACGTAACGGCCGTTACATATTGCAGAATCTTGCAAGTATGCACATGCATTCTGGCGACGTGCTGCTGGTACAGGGAGCATGGAGCAACATAGAACGTCTCAGTTCCGATGAACTTGACTGGGTGGTTCTGGGACAGCCGCTCGATGAGGCTTCGAAGGTTACTCTTAATTACCGTGCCCCGACAGCTGCATTCATTCTGCTGCTCATGGTTGTAATGATGGTGTTCGATTTCATCAAGGTAGAACCCGTTACGGCTGTTATGGTGGCGGGAATACTCACCGTACTCTTAGGATGTTTCCGTAACGTGGAGTCTGCGTATAAGACTATCAACTGGGAGAGCGTGGTACTTATTGCAGCCATGATGCCTATGTCTCTGGCTCTTGAAAAGACTGGTGTGGCAGGTTATGTTTCTGAGTGGCTCGTAAGTTCGTTAGGTTCATACGGACCGGTGGCAATGCTTGCCGGAATATACCTCACCACAAATGTAATGACAATGTTTATAAGCAGTACGGCAACGGCAGTGTTGTTTGCTCCGATAGCCATGTCATCGGCATCGTCACTTGGCGTAAGTCCTTATCCGTTCCTCATGGCAGTGGCAGTAGCAGCGATGATGTGCTTTGCGTCACCGTTCTCCACACCGCCAAACGCACTTGTACTGCGTGCAGGCAATTACTCGTTTGGTGATTATGTGAAGGTAGGATTACCCTTGCAGCTCATCATGATGGTAGTAATGATGTTTGCACTGCCTCTGTTCTTCCCGTTCTGAGAATAAAAATGCAGCACACTTTGTATCAGTGTGCTGCAACCAATTATAAAAAATACCCTTTTCGCAAAGGGGTCTTTTTACCTTGTTTTAAATACCACCTATTAAAAATCAAATTAAAAATCTCAGAGTTCTATTAGTTATTGTTTTAATCATTTATTAATGATTTGTTGTCTTTTCTGAACTACACCCTGGTGGGAATTATATTCCCATTGTTTTCCTGTATAATATTGAAGGTTCTCGTACAAACGCACAGTGAGCAGTATGTCTTTACGGCAGTGCCCCAGGCAAAATAATACATGCGTTGTGAACCTTTTTTTTCATATTTATTATGTGTTTTACGGTTAATTATCTTTTGCGAATATAGCTATTATTTCAATAACTTCAAAATATTTCAATCATTATTTCACGTTTTTCTTTAAATTTGTAATAAAATGATACGATAAGGTATATAGATGCAATATTAATGTAATAAAAATACAGTTTACGATAAATTAATGCATTCTTTATGTTGCTATGTTGGATTTAGCACTAATTAAAAATTAAATAAAATAGATTCTTCAGGTTAATAAAAATCTTTATGGTTGGTGATGTCTGTTATTGAAAAATGTAAGAATACTATATTCGATTATTGCAAGTATCATTTTTGGAGAAATACAGGCATTGCAACTGCATTTACATCATAATGAAAAAACATAATTGAAAACTATCATGTTCTTATTCATCCTATGTCCTGTTTGATATAAGAATGTTATATTTGCAGAAAAAGTCAGCATGAATAATATTGTGAAAGTATTTATATTACAATACTTCGGTAAATTTTTACCGATAAATTAAAATAAAACATAGA
>JAHHQW010000025.1 GCA_020026195.1 Prevotella sp. | reverse complement strand
AATTTGGAAATGTTCCGAGAAGAGGCGTAATCCACAAATTCTCAGACCTTGAAATTGTGTGACCAGTTCATGATAATAAGGAATCATGCGAAAGATGCTGAAGGATTATTTGCCCGAATTATAGGGAAGAATAGCGCATTTACAATCCTCCAATATATTAACTATAAAAATAACAAAACCATTGACAGGGTTAAATATGCGCTGATTTAATTCCGTCAACGAGTTACAAAACAGCTGTCATATCCTAATATGTAATGCGTTTTCAATTCAAATCATTTGCTTTACTTGTCGTTAAGCATTATATTTGCATATAGATTCAAAAACATAATGAAAATTATGAAACCTAAACGCATTATTCTTATTCGTCATGGTGAATCGGAAGCTAACAAGGATAAATATATGTTTGCCAACATTCCTGACTACACCATAGAACTTACTCCTTTCGGAATGGAACAGGCTCGCAATGCGGGACGTGAACTGAAGGCTCTCGTAAAGGATGAGACATTGTACTTTTATGTTTCTCCTTTCTGGCGTACTCGTTCTACATTCGAACAGATAGCTTCTTCGTTTCAGCGTTCGCAGATTCATTACAACGAAGAACCTCGTCTGCGCGAACAGGAATGGGGATATCTGCGCTGTAACGAGGATTTCGACAAGGTGTGTCGTGAGAGGGTTGAATATGGCGCTTTCTATTACCGCTTTCCCGGTGGAGAGGCGGCTTCGGATGTTTACGACAGAATAGATGCCTTACTTGGAAGCTTGTTCCGTGACTTTAAAAATCCTAAGTTTCCCCAGAACTGTGTCCTGGTTACTCATGGTCTTGCCATAAGATTATTCATAATGCGTTTCTTTCATCTCACGATAGAGGATTTCGAACGTATGCTTCCGCCTAAGAACTGCGAACTGGTAATCCTTGAACTTGTTAATGGCAAATATGTTTTGAAGACGGAAATAAAGAAGTCGGACAAACAGCTTAAATATGAGCGACCAATAAAAATTTAGACATAATACATAAGGTTAGTGCAAAGGTACTGACCTTTTTTCTTTTTCACCATCTATGATGCTGCATATATACAAAAATATCCGCAGCTGTTTCGGCACTGCGGATATTAATATTTATTCTATTCCTTTCATTGTAAACGAAATGCGGTGACGACGGACATCAACCTCTATAACTTTTACCATTACATGCTGATGAAGTTTTACTACCTCACTGGGGTCTTTTATAAAATGATCTGCCAGCTGGGATATGTGTACAAGTCCGTCCTGATGAACGCCGACATCGACGAAAGCACCAAACTTGGTTATGTTAGTAACAATTCCTGGCAGAAGCATTCCTACTTCAAGGTCGTCTATTGTATGAACGTCTGAAGAGAATTCAAACTCTTCTATATGTTCGCGCGGATCACGTCCCGGTTTCTCAAGTTCTGTCATTATATCTGTAAGCGTAGGCATTCCGACATTACCCGACACATAATCTTCGAGATTTATCTTGGAACGCAGTTCCTTGCTCTGCATAAGTTCCTTTACGCTACAGCCGCAGTCGGCAGCCATCTTATTTACCACTCCGTAACTCTCCGGATGCACAGCACTGTTGTCGAGCGGATTCTCAGCACCGGGGATACGTAAGAATCCTGCACACTGCTCGAAAGTAGATGGTCCTAAACGCGGAACATCAAGCAGCTGCTTACGCGATGTGAACGCGCCGTTCTCTGTACGATAATCCACGATGTTACGCGCAAGTGTAGACCCCAGACCGCTGACATACGTAAGAAGATGACGGCTGGCTGTATTAAGATTAACGCCTACCCTGTTTACACACATCTCCACGGTACGGTCGAGCGAACGTTTCAGTTCTGTCTGATCGACATCATGCTGATACTGTCCCACACCGATGCTCTTAGGATCAATCTTTACAAGTTCGGCAAGCGGGTCCATTAGTCGTCGGCCTATAGACACGGCACCACGCACCGTGACATCCTTTTCTGGAAATTCTTCGCGTGCTGTCTCTGATGCCGAATAAACAGATGCACCATCCTCACTTACTACATACACTCCTATCTCGGAAGGAAGTTTCAAGTCCTTTATGAAACCTGCCGTTTCTCTGCTTGCCGTACCATTACCTATGGCAATGGCCTGAATGTCATATTGTTCTATAAATTCCTTAACCATATATCCGGCTATCATGGCAAGATTCTTTGGAGGATGGGGATATATAACGTCATCACACAGTAATGTTCCCTGTTCGTCAAGACACACTACCTTGCAGCCAGTACGGAATCCCGGATCTATTGCCAGTACTCGTTTCTGTCCTAACGGAGGAGCAAGCAGAAGTTGTTCAAGATTATCAACAAATACTTTTATGGCCTCGCTGTCTGCATCTGCTTTACTTGAGGCCGCAAACTCTGTTTCTATCGACGGACGTATTAGTCGTTTGTAAGCATCCTCTACGGCGGCAGCCATCACATTCTGACAGGCACCATGACCGTGAACATAAAATCTTATGGCATTGTCTATACATTCATCATCGTCTGCCGTAATGCTTACACGGAGTATTCCTTCATTTTCGCCACGACGCATTGCCAGCAGACGATGAGAAGAACAGCGTCGCAGAGGCTCGGAGAAATCAAAATAATCAGAATACTTAGCAGCCTCATCTGTATCTTTCTTACTCTTTATCACCTTCGACGTGATGACAGCACGACGCTTATAATTGCCTCGCACAAGATTACGTGTGCCTTCGTTCTCACTGATTTCTTCGGCTATGATGTCACAGGCTCCCGCAACAGCATCATCGGCAGATGTAACCTCACCACCTACAAACTTAACAGCCACGGCAGACAGGTTGTTCTCACGCTGCTTCTTAATTATCTCTGCCAGCGGTTCAAGTCCGTGTTCACGGGCAATCTGCGCACGAGTACGGCGTTTCGGTTTGTAAGGAAGATATATGTCTTCGAGTTCTGAAGCTTTCCAGCAATCCTCAATGCGCCTGCGGAGAGCATCCGTAAGTTTGCCGGCCTCTCCTATCACCTTAAGAATTGTTTCCTTACGCACCGACATTTCCTTCATGCGGTCGTTCATGTTACTGATGTCTCCTATCTGCACCTCATTCAGTCCGCCTGTACGTTCCTTTCGATAACGACTTATAAACGGAATGGTGGCACCTAATTCGAGGAGTGCCAGGGTATTATCCACCGACTCTTCGGAGAGCGACAGGACACTGGCAATATGTTTTGTGAATATGTTCATGATTAATAGATTTAAAGATAAAGGTAAGCCTATGCCTCAGGATCGGGAATTATCATCCATCCTTCCTCGCCATGCTTTTTATCACGCTGTCTTTCGGGTATTTTATCATCCTTAGGGAAATAACGCAGTTCACGCAGACTGTGACGTCCCATCAGACGACTTTTGTCTACGTATCCTCTCACGCCGTTGATACGTCCCTTGGCTGTGTACTGCCATATTATGAAGTCACGTTCATCGGCAAGAACCGGCACTTCGTCACTGTACATGGCTATCATAAGCTGATAGTCATCAATCTTACCCTTAAGGTATTTGTTATAAAAGTTACGTCCGGTATAAACAAGAGGTTTCTGTCTGTAAGCCTCCTCTACCATTACGAGAAACTTCTGAAGAGAATCACAAAAAGCCTTTGTGTTCATCTTACTTGTGGTCTCAACATCAATCATGGGCACGAGGTCCTGTTCTTCGGGACGACACTGCGACATAAAGTTATGCAGCTGCTGTCGGAGTTCCTTACGCGGACGGAAGAAATGATACGAACCTACCTTAAGACCGTACTTCTGAGCCATCTTGATATTGTGCTCATAACGGCTGTCAATATTGTCGTCGGCTTCGGTTGCCTTAAGATACACATAAGCCATCTTAGCATTGTCGCCAACTTTTTCCCAGAAAATATCACCCTGATAATGACTCATGTCCAGTCCGTGAATATGAGTGCATGTATCCTCGCATTCTACTTCGGGATCGGGAACAAAAACCCTCTTGTTATTCTGCGCATGCGATGTTCCTATGGTGAATGAAAATATTATAGAAAATATTATTATCGATTTTTTCATTGTGTTTTAGTCATTGCCTACAAAGGTAACTGAAAAAATCGTAAAAGCAGCCTTATCAGGTTTATAATAAAAAGTAATTAATAATTATTTAGAAGATATTACTCTTCTATTTCTGGGAGATTTTTAAAAATCTTTGAAAAGAAATTACTTACTGTCTCAACAGGGTAATACTTCATATAACGCAGACCACGTTTCAGACTGCGGCGATGGGCTCTGCGCTCGTTGGCACTGAACCCGCTGGTAAGCTGCATAAGATACGAATCGTCGTTAATCTCGTTTTTATGGCTGTCGAAAGTCCATGTCATCAGAGCAGCTACGTTATCTTCATGATGATGCATGAACGGGATCTCACTCTCATCAAAATCGAACACATCCATAAGAACGCTTGCAAACAAATCGGCAAAATGTACCATCATAAGTCTGCTAAGCCACGAGTCAAGTTTCACATAGTCTACTCTGTCTCCCTTATCCCTAAGATAATGCCCCATGGCAACGATACCGTTCATACGCATGCCCTGAGTAAGCGTTACGTTAATGTTATACACGATGATACACAGAAGATGAAGCGCAGGAAGATTTGTTTCATCACCATGTATCTCGTCGTATATAATATCATCAAGTTTTTTGCGCATCCTGCCATTAGAGAGCGACGTATACATACCGTCGACATCTTTCACTCCGATACGCAGCACACGGTCAATACCCTTATTAATATCTGGCTCTTCATCAAACTCCAGGTCTGAAATACTGCCCTTATAGTTAAACCATTTGTCGGCACGATGCATTTCAGCACCCTTAATAATAAAAGAACCAACCCCGTGTACCCCGGCATTAGCAAACAGCATCTTCCACTTATAGTCAGACATCGGCTCCATTTCGCCATCAGCCTTACCAAAAGCCCCCGCCTTTAGCAGACGGATAAAGTTTCTGTTTGTAACACCAGTTTCTATCATAATTGTTCGCGGCGATAAAAATCAATATTCTCGCGTGTAAGAAGTTCGATAGGCATATAGTTGATAGGATCGACCTTCTCCTTCAGGACGATAGCCTTAAACAGCGAGTCTACACAATAGAATCCCTGCATATAAGCATGCTGTGCGATGAGGAACGAGATGGCACCCTGCTTCAGACATTCGGCATTACGTTCCACAACGTCGTAACCCATAATCTGGACGTTCCGTAGATTATTCTTCAGTAAGAACTCACCAATGATGTAAGCCTTAGAGTTGAATGTTATACAGTGATGAATATCGGGATGAGCATCAAAGAATTCTTTAAGAATCTCATCATACTGCTTTGTGGCTGAATCAAGAGGCAGGTCAAGTTCTGTAATCTTGATTTCGGGGAAGTGGTTACGCATGTAATGACGGAAACCAACCTGACGGTTATTCTGCTGGCGACTTGCCACCTGACCGTTCTTAGTCTGTTTCATCATCATTATTTCGTTTTCAGACGAAGCTAAAAGCATCATCATGCGTGCAGCAAAACAACCGCTGCGGAAAGAATCCTGACCATAGAAAGACAGAGGATTAAGATCGGGGATAAATGAGTCGAGCAGCACAAACGGAATATTCTTGTCATGCAGTTCGTCGGTAAATTCTTTAGTAACCTTAAGGTCTGAAGAAACGATAATTACACCCATTGTACCCTCTTCGATACATTTGTTACACGTTTTGCGAAATGACTCATTATCAAAACGTTCGTAATACACAATGTTCGTAGTAATATTAAAGTCGCGTCTCATCTCGCACGCCTTATTTACACCTTCCTCTATTTCCTCCCAGTACGCCTCAGAGTCGTGGCGCGGGATAATACAGTGAAAGACATATTTCATGCCTCTTGCCAGAGCACTGGCATACATATTCGGACGATAGTTTATTTCGTTAAGTACATCTTCAACTTTCTTTCTTGACTCTTCCGAAACGTTAGGGCGTTTATGAAGTACTCTGTCCACAGTACCTACAGAGACACCGGCTTTTTCTGCAATATCCTTAATCCTTATATTTCCTTCCATTCACAGTTAGTTAAGTTATATAAACGAAACAGACCGGGGCATACCGAAAGCATGCACCGGTCTGAGTTAAATTATTTATTAGGGTTTGTATTCCACGAATGCTTCCATAGCCTCGTAACAAGCCAGACCTAAATCATCATACAGTTTTGCTGTAGCACGGTTACGGTCTTCAGCACGCTGCCAGAACAGACGCTCATCGTTACCAAGGAACGGAGCACTCTCCATCTGCGACTGATGCTTCAGGATAGAGTTACGCTTAGCACGAAGTTCCTCAGGACTCATAGGAACACACATCTCGATATTTTCGATTTCCCATTCAGCCCATGCACCGCGGTACATCCATACACGACAGTCCTTAAGCCATTCTGCACCTGCCTGCTTCTCAAGATCAAGAGCAGCCAGTACAGCATCAGTACACTTACGGTGAGTTCCGTGCGGGTCTGCAAGGTCACCGGCAACATAAATCTGATGGGGTTTAACAGAAACAAGGAGTTCACGAACAATCTCAACATCCTTCTCTGTCATAGGGAACTTCTCAATCTGACCAGACTCATAGAACGGCAGGTCGAGGAAGTGAACACGACTCAGAGGAATGTCATTGTATGCTGAAGCTGTACGAGCCTCGCCACGACGGATAAGACCTTTTATAGTAAGTACGTCACGAGAATCTATGTCGTTCTCCTTCTTGTTGTTAAGGAATTCCTTAATCTCTTTATATTTCTCAACGATAATCTTGTCTCCACCCTGTCCGAACAACTGGTTGAAACCATTAATGAAATGCATGAAGCGGCGAACCTCCTCATCGTTAACGGCGATGTTACCAGATGTTTCGTAAGCTACATGTACTTCATGGTGCTGCTGAACAAGACGACGTACGGTACCACCCATAGAGATAACGTCATCATCAGGATGCGGAGAGAATACTATGACGCGCTTCGGATAAGGCAGAGCACGCTCCGGACGGTCAGTATCATCGGCATTAGGTTTACCACCGGGCCATCCGGTAATAGTATGCTGAAGGTCATTGAAAATCTTAATGTTAGCATTATATGCAGAACCATAGAGAGCAAGCAGTTCGCTCAGTCCGTTCTCATTATAATCCTTGTTTGTAAGTTTCAGGATAGGCTTACCGCTAACCTGGCAGAGCCATACAAGCGCACGGCGTACCATCTTGTCAGTCCATTCGCATGAAGAAACCAACCAGGGATGTACAATACGTGTCAGTTTAGAAGCAGCAGGAATATCGGTAATTACATGAGCAGCATTGTGTGTCTGAAGGAATGAAGCAGGAACAGCATCATTCATCTTGCCTTCGACAGCCTGCTTTATAATCTCAGCCTTGTCCTCGCCCCATGCACAGAGGAAGATACGCTTTGACTTAAGAATAGTAGCGATACCCATTGTCAGCGAACAGGGAGGAACATGCTCTCCAGAACCGAAGCTCCATGTCATTTCATCACGAACGGTAGGATCGATAAGGATAAGACGAGATGTAGAAGTAATTACAGAACCCGGTTCGTTGGCTGCGATGTTACCCATACGGCCGATACCGATGAGGATGATGTCGAGACCACCGAACGAATTGATACGTTCCTCGTACAGACGACAGTATTCCTGAACATTCTCCTGCTTGATGCTGCCATCAAGAGTATAGATGTTATGCGGATCAAGATCTACATGATCGAAGAATCTCTCCTTAAGCTGTTTGAAACTGCTGTTCTTAGCATCCGGCTTAAGAGGATAATACTCGTAAGCATTGAAAATGATTACATTGTAGAAACTGAGTTTCTCCTCGTCATGACGACGGATAAGTTCGTTGAACACCGGAGTAAGTGACAGACCGGTACCGAGACCGATTACGCAATACTTACCATCACGCTGTTTTCTCTTGATTGTGCTCTCGATGTAATTTGCTACATTCTTAGCACCCTCGTCTACAGTCGGGAAAATCTCTGTAGGTATTTTCTCGAATCTTGTTATCTCAGATCTCTCGACAGCCATCTCAGGCTTGTAGAGATTCTCCGAGACCTTGTTTAAAACAATTTTTGAACTTATATTAAGATCCATACGGCTTATAAATTTGCAGTTTCAATATCCTTAAAATACTTGTAAGTACCAACTTTCAGTTCGTCGGTAGCAGCCTCATCACATACGATGATGCCATGCTGATGCATCTGAAGAGCACTGATAGTCCACATCTGAGTTACAGGACCTTCGATTGCAGCCTGCAAAGCTCTTGCCTTGTTATGACCGTTACAGAGGATAAGAACTTCCTTTGCGTCCATTACTGTGCCGACACCTACTGTAAGAGCATGAGCCGGAACCTTCTTCGGATCGTTATCGAAGAAACGAGAGTTAGCAATGATTGTATCTGTTGTAAGACTCTTTATGCGAGTGCGTGATGTAAGAGAAGAAGCAGGCTCATTGAAAGCGATGTGTCCGTCGGGACCAATACCGCCGATAAACAGGTCGATACCGCCGAAGCTCTGTATCATCTCTTCATAGTGACGACATTCCTCGTCAAGATCCTTGGCATTACCATTAAGGATGTGTATATTTTCTTTCGGGCAGTTAATGTGACTGAAGAAATTATCTTTCATGAAAGCGTGGTAGCTCTGAGGATGATCCTCTGCGATACCAACGTACTCGTCCATATTGAATGTAACTACATTTTCGAACGATACGCGACCGTCCTCATAAGCCTTGATAAGGGCTCTGTACATTCCTAAAGGAGACGAACCTGTAGGCAATCCTAAAACAAAAGGTTTTTCGGCTGTAGGTTTTGCATCATTAATACGCTTAACTACATAATCTGCAGCCCACTGTGACAATCTGTCATAATTTGATTCGATTATAACTCTCATAACTTAAAAAAATATCTTAATACCAATTAATAATCGCTTTATTATCTGTATGCAAAGATACACTTTTTTGTATAATATGTATATTACATACATACAAAATCACTATAAATTGTGATAAAATAAATGATGCTGTACGCTTTTTACAGCAATACAGCATCAATAAATATATTTTTATCCTAAATCAACCACCGTAATACCGGCACCGCCAAACTGCACGTGTTCGTCCTTATACTCAGTTACGGCAGGATTTGTGGCAAGATACTGACGTATAAGCTGTCGGAGTATTCCCGATCCGGTACCGTGCAGTATTCTGACCCTCGACATACCCACGAGGATGGCATCATCAATAAAATATGTAACGGCATTCACTGCCTCGTCACCACGCATTCCGCGCACGTCAAGATCTTGTTTGAAGTTATTCTTACGTTCGTCGATGGCACGGCGCGTAGAACTCGTAACCGATGAATAAGTAGCCCTCTCCTCACGTATTGGTTTTGCAGTACGTTCCAGACGTCCTTTCTTCATCTTAGTACGCATTTCGCCAAATATCACCGTAGCAAGTTCACCTTCTATCGACTCAATTACGCCGACCGAAGTAAGACCTTTTATTCTAACGTAATCACCTTTCTCCAGCGGACGTTCTTCCATTTTCTTACGTTCCACAGCCTCCTTCAGAGCCTTCTCGGCATTAGCTTTCTGTTCCGCACGCTCCTGTTTACGCTGATCTTTACGTTCTTTGCGCTGTTTCAGCTGAGCCATCTTACGCTCTATCAGTTCGTCCTTGGCAGCAGAATCAATCTCAGCCACCTCTGACTTATAATCATCAAGTTCCTTACGTATTCTGCGTGTGTCATCCTTCTGCGCCTGACTCTCCTTAATCTCACGGATAGTATTCTCAATCCTTCGGTTAGTCTCCTTCAGAAGTTCCTCCGCCTGCTGACGCGCCTTCTCTAAGATTTCACGACGCTTACCTTCAAGTTCCTTGATATAATTCTCATATTTCTCAATGGTCTTAGCCATCTGGACCTCTTTCTGATGAATGTTCTGACGCTTGTTGCCCCAGTAACGCTTATCACGAACGATGTCCTGCAAATACTTGTCACTCTGAATGTATTCGCTGCCCACAAGTTCACTCGCATCACGGATTACTTCCTCCGGAATACCTGTCTTGCGTGCAATCTCGATGGCAAACGAACTTCCCGGATCACCTATTTCCAGTTGGAAAAGAGCCTTCATCTCATTACGGTCGTAAAGCATGGCACCATTGATTATACCCTCGTGGGCTTCGGCAAAATGCTTCAGATTAGTGTAATGAGTAGTGATGATGCCGTAAGCCTTCTTGTTACAGAACTGTTTAAGCACAGCCTCAGCGATGGCACCACCGATAAGAGGTTCGGTACCGGTACCAAACTCATCTATAAGCAGCAGAGTATCATTGTCGGCATGCTTCATCATATTCTTCATGTTCACCAGATGACCAGAATAAGTACTCAGGTCATTCTCGATGCTCTGCTCGTCACCGATGTCAATCATAATCTTCTTGAACACACCCGTACGCGAATGTTCGTTGAACGGCACCGACAGTCCGCACTGCAACATATACTGTAACAGACCAACAGTCTTAAGACACACCGACTTACCACCGGCATTAGGACCAGAGATAATCAGTATTCGCTGCTGCGGAGTAAGCATTATGTCAAGAGGAACGACTTTCTTCCCCACCTTCTCAAGAGAACGCTGCAACAATGGATGTACGGCAGCTGTCCAGTCAATGTGTGGTTTGTTTCCCACGATGGGTTCTATTCCCTTGAAAGTACGGGCCAGTTCAGACTTAGCCCTTATCATGTCTATACGCGCTAAGAAAGCATACGAGCCAAGCATATCGCTGATATGCGGACGAATCACCGAAGCAAAAGAGACAAGGATACGGATAATCTCTCTGCGCTCCTCACTCTCAAGTTCACGTATACGGTTGTTAGCCTCCACCACTTCGGCAGGCTCCACGTAAACCGTCTTACCCGTGGCACTCTCATCATGCACGATACCCCTTATCTTACGTTTCAGCGAAGGCGATACCGGAATGACAAGACGACCGTCACGCAATGTAGGCGTAGCATCCTTCTCCACCACGCCGTCACTCTGTGCCGACCTTAATATATTATACAGAGCCTTAGACACACTGCCCTCCGTACGTGCCAGTTCTCGACGCACCTCAAGCAGTTCGGGCGACGCATTATCCTTTATCTTACCGAACTTGTCAATAATCTCGTCAATGCGCTGCACAATCATTGGGAATGTCGTAACATTTAGTGTAAGTCGCTGCAGAGCCGGATAAGGATAAATCTTCTCCCCTGCTGCCGTCTCACCCTCGTTACGATTCAGGAAACTAACTATATTAGAAATTGTAGTGAGCGAACGCTTCAGGTCGAAGAGTTCGTTTTCGTCCATATACGTACCCTCAGGCTTCACCCTTTTCACCGACTCACGAACATCGAAGAAGTGAATCAGCGGGAAGTCATCATGCTCCTCCATCATCAGTCTGAACTCCCTCACCTGGGTAAGCCACTCGTTAATCACGTCCGCATTGTCCGAGAAACCGAGCGAATCAATCATCTCCTTACCAAGCGAAGAGAGGCAGAACGATTTCAGTAAAGCACGTATATCGTCGAATCCAATCTTATTTTCAAAATTATTGGGATAAATCATGCTGCAAAAGTACTAAATTTAGAGTTTCCGACAAAAAAGTTCAATAAATATTACGTTCGCAACGGAAATCACACATTTCATCATAACAACTTAAAAATCCCTGTTACCCCCATAAATCCACGCTTTCAGTCCTGTTTTTCCCAAGAAAAAGCACTAAAAAGCAGAAAAATCGCATTTTCTTGTAAAAAAGTTATCAAAAAATTTGCAGGTAACGAAAAATGCATTACCTTTGCACTCGCTTAAGACAAGTGACACACTTAGTCAGGAGAGATGGTAGAGTGGTCGATTACAGTAGTCTTGAAAACTACCGTACCGAGAGGTACCGGGGGTTCGAATCCCTCTCTCTCCGCAAAGGCTTTCAGAAAATTCTGAAAGCCTTTTTTCTTTTTATGCTTTTCGACATTAATAAACGAATCTGCTCCCCTACCTTTTCTGCATCATTTATCGCATATGTAGCAACATCACGGCTCATAAGGACTTAAGCATAAAGGAATGGAAATACACGCATGGAACACATTAAAAAATAAAACAGACCTATCAAATAACGAGAATTTCATTTGTCCATACAACATTAATAACCTACATTTGTAATATTATTAAGAACGGGCACATTCCTAAAAGAATAAATAAGTTTACGATATAATAGTTGGGAGTAAGAGCTTTACAAAACAGATATAAAGCACAGATCAGAGAAACAGATCAGACATGATACAAGAACACGCAGAGGATAGAACCACAGCAGAAGAGAAAGAACAAAACACAAAAATTTGTTTTGATGGAAAAGGCAGCACGGCAGATAGCAAGGACGCTGCAATAGAATGGTATCAGAAAGCAGCAGAATCGGGAGACACAAAAGCCATGAATTTCCTCGGCATCCTATATGGTCAGGGAACATGTCTGCCTAAAGACGATGCAAAATCCATAGAATGGTTTCTCAAGGCAGTGGAAGGAGAAAATACAGATGCAATGGTAAACCTCGGCTATTGTTATAAATACGGCAACGGTGTGCCACAGGATTACACCAAGGCAGCAGATTTGTTCCGCAAGGCAGCAGCAGAGGACAATGAAAGCGGACTGTATAGTATCGGAGAATGCTACTACGAAGGTCTGGGTGTTACCAAGGATTATTCCATGGCAGTAAAATATTTCCTAAAGTCAGCAAGAAAAGGATTCTCACAAGCAATGAAAAGACTTGGCGATTGTTACAGTTTAGGTAACGGAGTTACAAAGAACGAAACCATTGCAGACCTGTTCTGTCAAGCAGCCACGGCAGCAGAGAACGAAGCCCCCCTACAGGCAAAGACATTAATAGAAAAGGCAGAAAGCCTACAGACAAAATAAATGATCACAGACACTCATAAAGACTTTTGCATCTTGTACAATCCGCAATATTTAGAGACGTACGATTGTCCATTTTTGCCAATACAATATACTATAATATTATAAATAACTTAATTGATTTATTTCTTTCTGAATTCCGCATAAAAAGCATGAAGCGTGAGCCCCGTCCATTTGTGTATGATGGAACTGGAAAGAAACGGTAAGCGTTGTTTTGAACCAATGACGTTTATATCTGCTCCAAATAAGGAAAGGATTATTATATAGTCCACTGTACATACCGACAGCACCATCTATTTCATATTGAACTAATGCCGACGTTCCTATAACCATACTTTCTGACAGATTATGATTGGAACAATTCTCTGTTACCTGCTTTGTCAGTTTTAAATAATATTGATTGAACTGAGACAAATCATCGCAGAACGGGATATCACACGAATTTACCTCACCCTTTCGGTTTACAACAATGGTATTTACTGCAATGTTATCATAATGTATAAGTTTGTTTCCAACTGGTAACATATAAAATTCCTTTACATTACCTGCAGCCTTACCTATACAGTAACACATTAACATATTAAATTTCAAACCTGTTTTGTTACTAATTTTAATAAGGCGCGACACATTGAGAGTTTTAAAAAACGTCACCATCGGCATTGGAGCGTTCATCCAAAATTCAAAGGCATATGCCCGACTGGTTTCTTGAGGATTTACTTCTTTCATACAAATGTTATTATTTCAAGCAAAAGTAATAGAAGTATCCAATCCTGAATAGAACAAAAGGGACATTTACACAGGATTAGTGAACAAATCCGAATAAGGACTTGCAACTTTCAATAAAGACATAGGAGTATATCCGCAAAACTTTTTAAACTCACGTATAAAGTGAGACTGGTCGGCATAACCACTCGCATAAGCTATCTGTGCAAGATTTATTTCTTTCTCCGAAACATTCTGCATATATGCCAGAGCCTTTTGAAAACGAACGATACGTATGTATTCTTTAGGATTAACGCCTACTAACGAATTAAAGGACCTTTCAAACTGCTTTTTACTCAGGCAGGCAATAGAAGATAGTTCCGTTACGGAAGTTCTATGATGAATCAATATTTCGCGCATAACAGCATCTATTCTTTTTGTTCCATACATCGTTTCGTATGAACTATCTGCAATTTGTGACAACAACCATTTTTCTATATAGCTTATACATAAAGCATCATCTTCACTATCTGATATCCTTGTATATAATTCCTTCAATTCCTTATTTTCTATACTATACCCAGCAACTTCTTTGTTGTAGAACAGAGATGTTGGTATACTCGTAAACAACCTCATTGTATGAGGATAGAATACAATCACTATCATCTCCACATTCCCGTCAGCATATAGGTGCGAAGAGAAATTAACCTGTCCGCTGATAGTCAGTTTATATTGTGTGGTGTTCAGTTCTGGAATATAAAGAGGTACTTGTTTATGAAAAATGATCTGAGGGCAACCTACAGGAAAAGTAAGAGTATTCAATGATTGATTACTTTTGAATACCCAATAATACCTGACATAAGGTTGCAGTAACTTACAAGGCTTGTAAAATTGGAAATTGTCTTGAACCATGTTACAAAGTTAAACGTTTTAGATCTAACACGTTTATTATGATACCGCATTTTTAAAATCTTCACTTGTACTTTATGCAAAGATGCTTGATATAAAAAACACTTTTTACGACATGAAACAAAAAAGGTGCACCCCGTTTTAAAGGATGCACCCGACCATTATCACCACCGATAAAACATTTCTAAATATTATTCATGATGAAGATGAAGACAGACAACAATACCGACATAAACATCAGGCACCACCACCCTATGTCAGCAGCCCTCCTCTTCATTACCACATCATTTCTATATCCATCAGAAATACTTTTCAGATTCCTTAGCATAACACACCTGATGCGCAGATATATTCCGCTCAGCACGATACATATTCCTAAAAAGAGGAACAGCATATAATCGGGAACGATTATGCCCTCAGGAACATCCAATACCAGCACACGCAACAGTACTATTGCCATAATCACCGTTATTAGCACATACAGCAGCCACATAAATTTCCTCTCGAAACTATGAACAGCATTCAATATCTCATTCTCCATACAAAATAAAAATTATCTTAAAATACTTACACTTTTTATCCTGTCCTTGCCACATTCCGGATAACTAATAGCCAATAACATAAAAGACTTAATTCTAAAACATAAAGTCCGCTCCCATCAATGAAGACGAAAGCGGACGAGGCTATTATAAACTCTATCTCTGAACGATATCAGAGATGCGGATGACGTTCAAACACATGCCCCCATAAAAAAGCAAATGTCTTGTGAAGAGCGCTCTCTTCACTGAACTCATCAATTCTCCAATTATTCTTTGCCATGCGTTTTACCACAATACATCTGCGCTTAAAGAACCCTTTACTAGGAATATGAATAGGATCCTTGTCATACAGCAGACCATGCAGCACACGCATCGACAAATCATCACACTCACTGTTATTCTCAAATGACGAAGGAACAGGAACACCCATGAATACATGACATACCACCGACATGCATCTCACATAACGCATCAGGTTCTTATCCCTTCTGCTAACAATCTCTTCAAATCTCTTCCAGTCTATATCACTACAATGATGCTTCATAAGCACAGCCCAGTCACAGAACTGGCGCATCTTCAGTTCCATCCCCAAGAAATGTCTCCACGAATGTTCTGTAAGGAACAGAGCATTAAACAAAGGATTCGGAGATAACAGATTAGTATCATTTATTCGTGACGTTCCGCAATCATACAAGATTTTCTGTATGGTACGCTCAAAAGCCTTCTTCTTCTCAGGACCACATATTGCAGTACAATACTTATGATTCTCAATCTCTAATCCCTTGTAATTTATATGTGCATGCTTAGTATCACATCCCTTATATTCAGCACCATGCTCTACAGCCACATTATTTCCCCTTTCATATTCACCCATTAGGAAACAATCCAGGTCACCACACGGACGATGATTAGGTTTAGGATACAGAACTGCCGAAGCGATACCTTTCAGGACAACGGTCCTTATTCCTTCCTTTTGATAAATGTCAGCAAGTTCGTTGGCAAGACGATACTGATTAGCATACACTTTCTCAATCTTCATCACATTCATTGCCCACTGCATCTTAACACTGCGCGAAGGAAGCATATCCTCAGTAATAAGACTATTGCTAATCAGATACTCAAGTCCATCGAACACAATAGCAAGAATACCCTGTTCCGAAGACATATTAAAGATAAACTTCCAGTCCGGTTTCTCACTAAACTTAAAATCATATTCAGATTCCGTCTCCAAGCCGATGCGTAAGAGATAGAAAAGAAGACGCTCGTTGTAATTCATATAAGAGATGTATTTTATTTACCAAAGAACTTAAAACTGCGATAGCCGTAAACGGCAATCACAACGAAGCATATCAGAGGAAGGACGAACGACACGTTCACAGCCGGCATGTCCATCACCGTGCCACGGTCTATTATCAGGGCCTGTAAAGGAGGCATCACCGAACCGCCGAGGATTGCCATGATAAGACCGGCGGCACCGAACTTGGCATCGTCGCCGAGACCCTGGAGGGCTATTCCGTAGATCGTCGGGAACATCAGCGACATGCATGCCGACACGGCGACAAGGCAGTAGAGTCCGCGGATGTCATGCAGCGTTATGACTCCTACGGTAAGGATTACGCCAAGTATCGCAAGCGCCATCAGCAGTTTGCCCGGGCGGAAGAACTTCAGAAGGAACGTGCAGATGAATCTGCTTACGCAGAAGATGCCCATTGCAGCCATGTTGTATCTCTGCGACAGCACCTCCGCCTCCTGCTCGCCCATGCCCTGCTCAACGAAGATTCTCGTTCCGTACTGGATGATGAAAGTCCAGCACATTATCTGGACGCCGACGTAGAAGAACTGGGCTATGACGCCCTCGCGATATCTCGGAATGGCGACGATTCGTTTCAGAACCTTTCCGAGGTTCAGCGTATGGTCGCTGTCGGCATTCCTCGGCATCGGTATGAAATAGATTATCAGGCTGAGGAACAGTATCACTATGCCTATCGTCACGTAGGGAGCTATCAGCACCCCGAGGTCGGCTGCCTTCACGGCCTCGAACTCGGCGTCGGAAAGGAGGGCACGCTCGTCGGTGCTCATGGGATTGAGCCTCGCCTGTATGAAATACATGGCGGTGAACATTCCCAGCAGTGAGCCGATGGGATTGAAGGCCTGCGCAAGGTTCAGACGGCGCGTGGCGGTCTCCTCGGGGCCCATCGACAATATGTAGGGATTCGAGCTCGTCTCAAGGAATGACAGGCCGCAGGTCAGGATAAAGTATGCTATCAGGAACGGATAGTACATTCCCGTCATGCTCGCGGGAATGAACAGAAGCGCACCGCCGGCATAGAGCGTCAGTCCGAACAGGATGCCCGTCTTATAGGAATACTTCCTGATGAAAAGGGCGGCAGGGAATGCCATGGCGAAGTAGCCGCCGTAGAAGGCAAGCTGAACGAGGGCGCCGTCGGCGACGGACATCCTGAAGATCTTGGAGAAAGCCTTCACCATGGGGTTGGTAATGTCGTTTGCAAATCCCCACGCAAAGAACAGCGTCGTGACGAGTACGAACGGAAGTATAAGTCTGCGGGGTAACAGTTTGGGTTTATTCATGACGGATAAATAAAAGGGCCGGACGCATTTAACGTCGTCCGACCCTTAACGGATATAATATTTTCAGATTATAAATCAGACATTTTTAGAAAGGACGGCGGATCGTCAGGCGGATCGCCTCCTCGGGAATCTCATCGCAGACCAGGGCGAGATAGCCGCCGCCGCCAGCACCCGACATCTTCCATGCGAGGGCACGGTCCTTATATCTGTCGATATACTCCTGGACGCCATCGGCCATCATGGCGGGGAACATCGCGATCTGGGCATCGAAGGATGCCTGGAAGGCCTGCGCAAAGCCGCGCAGGTCGCGAGCCATTATTGCGTCCCAGCATTCGTCCGCCGCCTTTGCGAGAGCCCGGACCTTCGGAGCAGTTATGTCCTTTCCCTCAACTACGGAGCAGCCGTCGCGGCGGGGGAACATCGGTATCATGCACACGTGCTCCTCGAGCCATGAGAGAATCTTCTCGTCGTGGCACGACTCTATCTTCTCCGGCCAGTAGTTCCTGTCATAGTAGTGGCGGTTCAGGCCGGGCATGCAGATGCCGATGGCATCCTGGGCGCCCGAGACGTGGTCCTCCCCGTTGGCGGGCTCGTTCTCGAAGCAGAACACAAGGCGGGCAAGCATCTCGTAGTTATAGTCGGGCAGCTTGTAAGGCCAGATTTTTCTTGCGGCATTGCGCGTGGAGGTGGACATGCCGCCGCGCTCCATGAACTGGACCGTGGGTTCGAGAGAGATCGTTATAGCCCATCCCGCGCCGTATTCCGACACGTAGGGCTGGTCGATCCATGTGCCGGCGAGGTCGAGCCTGTACGGCAGCTGCGAGCACACGTTCTTTCTTATGGAAGTGGTGGAACGTGCCTCCAGTCCCTTCTCGGGCACTCTCTGGAGAACGACGTACTCGATGCCCCTCTCCTCGCAGAACCTGCGCTTGGCCTCGGAGCCTCCGTCCTCGTTGACCACGAAGATGTCGGGCCTGACCATGTCGACGGTCTCCACGAAGTCCATCATTCCGGAGCCGGGGTTGATGAACGCGTCCTTGACGTATCTTATTGACTTCACCATATAGAGACGCTCGGTCTCGGAATAAACGGTGTCACGTTTCTTAAGTTCCCTTATCGTTGCGTCCGAGCCGATGCCCACATACAGCTCGCCATAGCCAGACGCCTCCCTGAAGAAGGCGACGTGACCGCTGTGGAGCATGTCGTAGCATCCGGATACAAATACTTTTTTCATTCTGTGCTAATTTTGTTTTAATCGTAAAGATGGAACATGCGTTCCATTAAGTGCCACTTCTCGGAAGAGGTGCTTCCGGGGGCGGACTGCTGGAAGGCACCGACGAATTCCTCCCACTCGGCCTGTCTCGGCAGTCTGGAGAGTTCCGCCATCGAGGCGTCCCAGTCAAAATCCAGCGGAGTCTCTATTATCATGAACAGCTGGGTCCCCTCTATGTATATCTCCATTTCTAATATTCCTACGCTCCTTATGCCCCTCAGTATCTCGGGCCATATCCCCTCCCTGCTGTGCCAGTGACGGTACTCCTCTATCAGTCGTGAATCGGGCTTGAGCTGAAGCATCTGGCAGTAGCGCTTGGTGGCACGGCCGTGCCTCCTGCTTATATAGCCGTCCTTCCTGTCAGTACCGGTGTCGGATTCCCCGGGCTTTCTTGAGGGAGGGAACTTATCGACGATGGGCTTTATGTTCTCGCACGAGTCCCTGTCCGCCACAAGTATTCCGTCCTTATTTGCTGCCACGATGAGATTCTCGGTACCGGCACACAGTACGGGAATGTCAAGTTCGTTGACGACGGACGTATTCCTTACGCCGCCGTCGAAAACCACGCTGCCGGTCTTAGGAGAAGGAAGCTCGTCGGCAAGCGCATTCCATGTGCCAAGGTCCCTCCATTTTCCGCCGTACGGTATCATCGCGACGGAGCGGGCCTTCTCGACGACCTCGTAGTCAAAGCTTATCTTCGGAAGTTCGGAGTATCTGTCCCGCAGTTCTCCGAACGTCTCGGTCCTTACGTATCTGCCGATGATGTCGAGCATGTATCCGAGACGGAATGCGAACACGCCGCCGTTCCAGCAGGCCCCTTCCTTCAGGAGAGCCGCCGCATGTTCTTCGTCGGGCTTCTCCGTGAATCTCTTCACGGCAGTGCAGCCGTCCGCATTGCCTTCCATGTCGGGAACTATATATCCGAACTTGGTCGAGGGATAGGACGGTTTTATTCCCATCAGCACGAGATCCGCCGCTCCGCGTTCCACGGCCTCTCCCATACGGACTATCGTGTCAAAGTATTCGTTCTCCGTATAGGGGTCGCACGGCATCACGGCGACGACGTCATTTCTTGAACATTTCTTCTCCCTGGCAAGATAGGCCGAGGCAAGGGCTATGGCGGGGAAGGTGTCCCTGCGTTCGGGCTCTGCGACGACGCTGACGGAATCACCGAGCTGCTCCATTATTATGTTCAGCTGCGCTGCACTGGTGGCAACGGTAAACGAATCGGCGAGGCCGGTCTCGCGCATCTGTCTTGCGACGCGCTGCACCATCGACTCCTTTTCACCGTCGGGACCGTCGAGCAGCTGAAGAAACTGCTTCGACCTGACATTATCGGATAAAGGCCACAGACGTTTTCCCGAACCGCCTGACAATAATATTATATGCATATTTTCTTAGGTATCTGTTAAGGTTGTTTTAAGGTTATGCCCTACACAGCGTTCGGCTGAAATAATGCTTACGCCGAAGAATGTCCGAATGCGCATTCGTTACGCACACGACCGGTCCTTTCGGAAGCATCAGATAAGACAGCCCTGAAACTGTATGTAAGGCAAAAATAACGGGAACGGGACGCATTAGCGTTCCGCCCTCATAGGATTGTTCAGGAAGTCCTCGTAAGACAGACGGATGCCGTCTTCAAGTTCGGTCTTGTACTTCCATCCCAGTTTCTCGGCCTTAGATACGTCGAGAAGCTTTCTCGGAGTTCCGTTGGGCTTGGTGGCATCCCAGCGGATCTCGCCGTCATAGCCTATGACCTTTGCCACGAGCTCGGTGAGCGCCCTGATCGTAAGTTCCTTGCCCGTTCCGGCATTCACAGTTTCGTTGCCGCTGTAACTGTTCATAAGGAACACGCACAGGTTGGCAAGATCGTCAACGTAGAGGAACTCGCGCAGCGGAGAGCCGTCGCCCCAGCACGTAACGTAGGGCAGATTCTGGACCTTTGCCTCATGGAAGCGGCGGATGAGGGCGGGCAGCACATGGCTGTGCGTGGGATGGTAGTTGTCGTTAGGACCGTACAGGTTCGTAGGCATAACGCTGATGTAGTCGGTGCCGTACTGGCGGTTCAGGAACTCGCAGTACTTGAGACCGGAAATCTTTGCAAGGGCGTATGCCTCGTTGGTCTTCTCAAGCTCCGATGTCAGGAGGCAGTCCTCCTTCATGGGCTGGGGAGCCATTCTCGGATAGATGCATGAAGAACCGAGGAACTCCAGCTTACGGCAGCCGTTCTTCCATGCAGAATTGATTACGTTCATCTCCAGAATCATGTTCTGGTACATGAAGTCAGCCAGGGCATTCTGGTTGGCAACTATGCCGCCGACCTTGGCGGCTGCGAGGAACACGTACTCGGGTTTCTCCTCGGCAAAGAACTTCTCGACGTCGGCCTGACGGCAGAGGTCCAGTTCCTTGTGGGTACGTGTTATTATGTTGTTATATCCCTGACGCTCCAGTTCGCGGACGATGGCCGAACCTACCATTCCGCGATGACCCGCAACGTATATCTTTGCTTCTTTTTCCATCATAATTATATTTTTTTAAAGTTGTATGATTTTGGTTTTAAGTTCAAAGTTCTAAGTTTAAAGTTCTAAGTAATCTGTGAAAACTTATAACTGATTACCAACAGCCATCTGATAACTGACAGCTGATAACCTATAACTTACAACTTATAACCAATCACTGAAAACTGACAGCTGACAACTTATAACTTATAACCAGTCACTGACAACTGATAGCTGATAGCTGATAACTTATAACTTACAACTTATAACCAATCACTGATCACTGACAGCAGATAACTTATAACTTACAACTTATAACCAGTTACTGACAGCTGACAACCGACAACTTATAACCAGTCACTGACAACTGATAGCTGACAACTTATAACTTACAACTTATAACTAATCACTGACAGCTTACAACTTATAACTTATAACTTACAACTTATAACCAGTTACTGACAACTTTTATTTAACTATTCCCTTCTCCAGATACTCCTCAAGATTAAACTTCACCTGTTCTCCGGCCTTCTCCACGGCAACCTTCTTCATGTCATGCTCAACCATTATCTTAACGAGTTCCTCGAACGAAGTTCTCTGCGGATTCCAGCCCAGCACTGCCTTGGCCTTTGTCGGATCTCCCCAGAGGTTTACGACATCAGTAGGACGGTAGAAGTCCGGTGACACCTCGATGAGCACCTTTCCGGTAGCCCTGTCGACACCCTTTTCCTGGGCACCCTCGCCGACGAAGTCAAGTTCGATGCCCACGTTATGGAATGCCAGGCGGCAGAAGTCACGTACAGAATGCTGCTCGCCGGTTGCGATCACGAAGTCCTCAGGCTTATCGTTCTGAAGAATCAGCCACATGCACTCAACATAATCCTTGGCATAACCCCAGTCACGAAGAGAAGAAAGATTACCGAGATAAAGTTTGTCCTGCTTGCCCTGCTTGATGCGTGCTGCCGCAAGGGTTATCTTACGTGTTACGAAGGTCTCGCCACGACGTTCCGACTCATGGTTAAACAGAATGCCGGAGCAGCAGAACATATTGTAAGCCTCGCGGTACTCCCTTATTATCCAGTAGCCGTAAAGCTTGGCTACGGCATACGGACTGTACGGATGGAACGGAGTGTTCTCGTTCTGGGGAACCTCCTCTACCTTTCCGTAAAGCTCTGACGTCGATGCCTGGTAGATACGGCATGTGTCGGCAAGTCCGCACTGGCGTACCGCCTCAAGTATACGGAGCACACCCGTGGCATCCACGTCGGCTGTAAACTCAGGGGCATCGAAAGACACCTGTACGTGACTCTGTGCTGCAAGGTTGTAAATCTCGGTTGGACGCACCTTTCCGATTACCTGAAGGATACTCATCGAGTCGCCCAAGTCCGCATAATGCAGATGAAAACGGGGCTTGCCCTCAAGATGCGCGATACGCTCCCTGAAGTCCGTTGAAGAACGACGGATCGTTCCGTGAACGTCATATCCTTTTTCTAACAGAAACTCGGACAGGAACGAACCGTCCTGACCGGTAATTCCGGTTATCAATGCTACTTTTCTTTCCATAAAACAAGAAGTATAAAATCGTAGGAAACGATATGAATCATCTCCTACTCTATTATTTATTATATTAATTGATTATCTAAAAATGATATAAAACTTACAGCTAAAAGCCTGAAGTTGAAAGCCAATAAATAACAGCTAACAGCCAATCACTGATAATTGATAACAAACAGCTTATAATCAAAAACTGACAACTGATAACTAATAACTGATAACTAATAACTTACAACTTATAACTTATAACTTACAACTAATAACTGATAACTGACAACTGCCAGCCTATACCTAATTATTTATCCAGTGCCTCGTACTTAGAATGCTTACTCTTAAACTCCGGAACAATCTCCTTCATTATCTTAACAGTAGCCATGTCATCATAATTAAACGAAGCCTCATACAGACGTTTCTCATTTGCGAGAGCCTCCTCGTAATCATACTGGCGGACAGAAGCAATCATAATCTTAGGATTGTGAGTAGGCTTCGTCTGCTCAGCATCATTAAGCACCTCCTCATAAAGTTTCTCACCATCACGAAGACCAGTGTACTTAATCTCAACACCCTCTACACCACTTAGTTTTATCATACGCTTTGCCAGATCCGCAATTCTTACAGGCTGTCCCATATCGAACACGAATATCTCACCGCCGTGTCCCATTGTTCCGGCTTCAAGCACTAACTTACAAGCCTCAGGAATCAGCATGAAGAAACGAATGATATCAGGATGAGTTACGGTAAGCGGACCGCCAGCCTTTATCTGTTCACGGAACAGAGGAATTACAGAACCGTTAGAGCCAAGCACATTACCAAAACGAGTAGTAACGAACTGAGTAACACCCTTTATTCTACCCTCCTTAATAGCCTTGTCAAGACTCTGGACATAAATCTCACAGATACGCTTTGAACAACCCATTACGTTAGTAGGATTCACAGCCTTATCGGTAGAAATCATAACGAACTTCTTGACATTATACTTAACGGCAAGGTCAGCAATGACACGAGTACCATACACATTGTTCTGTACAGCCTGAGCAGGATTATCTTCCATCATAGGCACATGCTTGTAAGCAGCAGCATGGAACACATAATCAGGACAAGTCTCGGAAAAAATATGCTCCATCTGCGTCTGATTGGTTATGCTCGTAACAATTGTCTCAGACTTAACGTCAGGATATTCGTTCTTCATCATCAGACGAATGTCATGCATAGGAGTCTCAGCCTGATCGATAAGAGTAAGTTCCTCAGGTTCGAACGAAGCCACCTGACGTACAATCTCACTGCCTATACTGCCGGCTGCACCGGTAATCATAATCTTCTTGCCAGTAAGCTGCGAAGCAACGCGCTTCATGTCAATCTCTATCTGAGCACGGGGCAGCAGATCCTCCACGTTAACCTCACGCAGAGACGTATGACTGATGTCAGACTTGCCGTCCCACTCCTCAGCAGGCGGAAGCATCAGAATATGAATATGATGAGCTATAAGTTCATCCACGAACTCCGTATCCTTACGCATGTCATCGCTATAGAGAGGCGAAACCATCAGCGTATTGATGTTACGCTTCACCATGGTAGATATAAGATGTTCGTCCTTTACATAGACCTTAACACCCATCATCCAGCTGCCTTCCATTTCTTTATCAGCAGAAATGAAACCATCCAGACGATACTTAGAATTGTGAGCATTTCTCACACTCTTAGCAATACTGACGCCACCGTGATGAACACCATATACGAATATCTTCTTAGCATTCATGTCAAGGAAAGCAATATCATAAAGGTACTTCACCACCACACGCATCATCCACATAAGTCCTGTACTGCCGATGAACACCAAGAACAGTCCGCTCTTGCGGTAAAGCTCACCTTGTAACGGCCATGGCAAAAATATGTGCATCAGTATAATGACAACGAATGCTGAAAGTGTTGCAAATCCTACTCTCTGTAAATCTACGAACGAGGAGAATCTTACCACACTCGAATATGTATGGAAGAGCTTAAAGCAAATAAGTAAAGGTATAAGATATACCCCCCACAATTTGCAAAGGTTAAGCAGATTACCCATTGTCTCAGTCATGCCGTGACTGAAGAAATGAACACCAAATGCTACAAATACCACACAGAGGCAGTCTAATAAAAGCAGACACCAGTAAGGCAGAGCCTTTTTAGTAAAATACCAAGAAGATATCTTCTGAATAAAATTGTTCATAATAAATCGTCTATATTTTTAAAATCCCCAACAATACATTATTTCTTATTTACCTTTATAACTTCTTCTATAACCTTTACGTATTTAGAAGTTCCAATCTCTCTTGTAAGATTTTCCATAATGAACTTACGACCATTTCTACCCATTGTCTCACAAGTTTCAGGCGAATTATAAAGTTTCAGGATAGAATCTTTGAAAGCCTTTCTATCTCCAGCTTTCGTAAATATTCCACAATTGTTATCTGCTACAATTGACTTAAGTTCATTCTCATCAAAATTAGCAATTACAGGTCTTGAAGCAGACAGGATACTCCACGTCTTGCTTGGAACAGAATTTGCTCCGACACCAGGTTTAGAAATAACCAATCCTACATTACCGAGACTGAATACATGCGAAATATCTTCGTATGGCTGGAACGGCAGCAGTTTAACATTCTGAATATTATCTTTTTTGATAATTTCCTCAACATTTTTCTTGTAAGCACCTTCACCTATAAGAACAAACTGTATATTAGGCTCTTCTGTTTCAAGTTCCTTAGCGATAGAAAGAAGCATATCCATATTCTGAGTAAGACCTATATTACCACTATAAGTGATATAAAACTTAGAACGATCCAAATTGTATTTGTCAAACAATTTGTTATCTTCACGTTTTACATCTTTTACGGCATTCTCATCTACCCAGTTATAAACAACTTCAATCTTTCCTTCAGGAACACCTTTGGCCATTATGTTTTTCTTAAAATCCTCTGAAATTACAATAATCTTATCCGCATTACGATAAGTAAAATTTTCTATCACACGGCCTATTTTCCATAACATTCCGCCTTTTTTAGCCAGACCTGTACCAGCCAAAGAATCGGGGAAGATGTCTTGAAGGTTATAAACAAAAGGTACTTTCTTTATCTTTTTTAGTACACCACCCAATATTCCTTGAATAGGAGGTGTACTTGCTAAATATATCAGATCTATATCCTTTGCTTTAACTCCATAATAGAAATGCATTATCATACAAGCAGTATATCTAAATGCTCTAATCAATGCGTTCTTGCCCTCGTTAAACATAGAGAACCTATTGACTATAAGTTTTCTATTATAAAGAAATTCTACTCTCTTTTTCTTATATTCTTCTCGAACTTCTTTTGATACACCACGAGTTGGAATAGGCGTATATAAATCTATTGTATGCCCCTTATCACAAATCGCTTCTCTAATATTATTTGCCAGATAAGAACTTGCAGCTTGCTCAGGGAAATAATATGCCGTTAATAGCAATATTTTCATTTCAAATTAAATTAAAGTGTTAATTTCATTTCTACAGAAACATGATTTTCATCTTCTTTTGTATTACCAGTTCTTACAAAACCATACTTTTTATAAAGATCAACAGCCACACTATTTTTATTTTCAACATGTAGGGAAACATATTTAAAATTTTGGTTTCTACAAATTGAAAGTGCTTTATCCATTAATTTTTTAGAGAACCCTTTTCCTCTATATTTTTCTAACACATAAACATTACAGATATAGGCTTCTAGTGTATCGAAATTATTACAATATAAATTAAGGAAAGCAAGTATATGATTATCTCTGACAATTGCAATAACATGACCATTAGATAAGAACTTTTTAATACCTTTGTCTAAATCATAATCTGACAGATCACGACCTATTTCCTTACAATGATCCCATATCATCTGATAAGCATTATGGAAAGCATTAATCTCTATTGCACAACCTTCTGCAGACATATAATTATCTATAGTAATTTTTTTATCCGAACTATAAATTACATACTCTGTCTTTTCTGCCGAACATTTAACCGTTTTAAGTGCACAACTTTCTATTGTGTTTGTAAAACACCATGTTGCAGTTTTGGATTCTTTAAACAATGGCATATATTCTTCCATTTGCTTACAATAAAAGAATATGCCTGAATAAGAATTATGGTGTCCCTCTTTGTATTGATATTTTCCTAAACTACATTCAATACCAGCCTTAAAATAATCAAAATCAGTTGATAAAGGGAGCAAAGTATCAGCGATGTGTCCTCCACCTGCTCTTGCTCCAACTTCTATGAAATAAATTTTATTATTAATAATTTTTATTTCAAGATGTGCCATGCCACACGTTATACCAAGTACATTTAATATATCGTGAGCCGCTACATCTATTTTTCTCTTTGTTTCACTATCCAAATCTGCAGGTTGATGATGAGCTATTTCTACAAAATGCGGTGCCCCTGCTGTTATTTTTTGCGTATATTGAATAACCCAACATTTTTCACCAAAAGCTATACACTCTATTGAATATTCTTCACCTCCTTCTAAATATTCCTCTATTAAAGCGCTCCCATCAGAAGAATACTTTCTTGCATATTCAATGGCATCATGCATTTCTTCCTTTTTTGTAACAAGACTTATTCCTTGTTTTCCACATGAATCAACGGCTTTAACAACTACAGGCAATTTATATTCTTTATTCTTAACGTACAGCTCAAAAAACGGCTGACTAACAGAGTCTATTTCTTTAACCCTGCAGCGCATTTCATATTTATTTCTTCCTGCGAACCCCTTAGAAACATCGTTACCTGGTAATCCTAATTTCTGTGCTACTATTGCAGCAACTTCCGTCGATATTTCACTAGAAGCTATTACGCCATTTACATTATTTTTCTTACATGCACAATAAACACCTTCAATATCAAATATGTCATTATCAATAAAGACATCTGAAATATTCTGAGCTAAGGAGCCATTTTGACCAAAGACTATGGTCTTAATGCCCATACTCTTTGCTTTATTTATAATAGGAATAGCTGCCTCACCTGCACCAACAACAGCAAGTATATCTTGTTTCATTTTAAATTAATTGAATTTAACTGTTTCTACGACCTTTTCACATACATCAATTGCCAATTGAGGATTTTCGGCTTGAGCAACAACGAAACCACATCTGTCAAGACTGCTATGAATAGCCGTTATTTCATCTCCTACATTTTTAGTAAATGTTATTTCTTTAACACCTTCAATATTCTCAGCTTCTTCTACCCCATTAATTGCTTTTATTACACCTAAAGGAGCATTAAAGAATCTTATGGCACTACCCTTATTTATCGTTTGTTTGATATCAGGTTCATGTCCTAAAGAAACTTCTATAGTAGCCTTTACCATATCAATACCTGTAGAAAGAGGAACAAGATGAGTTGTAATACAGTCACCTCCCATACGTGCACCAAGTTCAACCATCTTAGGACCCGTTGGTGTAAGTTTTATTTCAACATGAGCAGGACCGCAGTTTATACCAACACTCTTTACAGCCCTACAAGCGAGATCTTTTATTTTTGCCACATCACTTAAAGGAAGCATAGATGGCTGATTATGTCCCATCTCTACAAAATTAGGAGCACCTGTTGTAAGTTTGTCAGTTACAGCAAGAACATGAGGAACATGATCTACAACCATTACTTCGACGCTAACCTCTGGACCCGTCATATATTCTTCTATGATTACGACGCCATGTCTTGACTGTTCACTACCATATTTGTAAGCTTCATCCAATTCCTCTTCCGAATGTACTAACACAACCCCTCTGCTACCAGAGTTGTCTGTTGGTTTTAAGATACAAGGATACTCAATTTTATGTCTTATACTTTCAAATTCTTTCTTTGTCTCAATAAGATAAAACCATGGAGATTCTACATTATGTTCTTTGAAAGCCTTTATCATCTCACCCTTATCTGTAGACTTTATAGCAGTGTCCATAGATATTCCAGGAAGACCTAATTTTGTACATGCTGCTGCAATTGAACGCATAGGCATGTCTGTTGCTAAAGTCATAATACCATCAGGTCTAAAATCTTCAGCAACCATACATATAGCATCAATGTCAATCGTACTAGCTTTATAAAAAGCATCTGCATACGATACGCCAATAGCTTCTGGATTTATATCAGCCACTGCTACACACAATCCCATACCTTTTGCTTTCTGTATCGCAGGAAGCTGCAATACAGACGCACCTAATATCAATAATTTTTTCATTTGTTATTTGTTTTCCACGAAAACGTTATCGCTCTTTATTACCGAAGATATTGTTTTAAAAAAGACCTTTATATCAAGTAATAAAGATATATGATTGATGTAATAACAATCGTATTTAAATTTTTCATCCTGAATAATAGAATTACGGAAATATGCCTGAGCATAACCTGTTATGCCTGGACGTACAGCATAACGTTTTCTATGAAGATCTGTAAGTTCATCCCATCTGTCTTTAACAGGTAACGTTGGTCTTGGTCCAATAAAACTCATATCCCCAATAAAGACATTTAACAATTGCGGTAATTCGTCTATACTCGTTTTACGTAAAAATTTACCTATAGGAGTTACTCTTGGATCTTGATTAGAATTAAATGTAGAACCATCAGCATTTCTTAAATCAGGAGAGTTAACATACATAGAACGAAACTTGAACATCTTAAATGATTTACCATCCTTACCTGCACGCATTGCATTATAGAATATAGGCCCTTTATCTGTAAAATAGATAAAGGGGGCTACTATAATTATGAGCAATAAAATAAAAGGTAAAAACAATAATGAAATTAAGAAGTCAAACAATCTTTTAAAAAAACTTCTATACATTATTATCTAATCTTTGATTATATCTACAAAATTCGAAATTACATAATCAACTTCTTCATCAGTAAGACAAGTATGAAGAGGAAGAGTAACTTCATTTACGAATTGGTTATAAGCGTTAGGATAATTATTAATATCAAAACCTAAAGCTTTATAAGCAGTCATCATAGGTAATGGTTTGTAATGAACATTACATGCGATGCCACGCTCAGCCATCTTCACGATAACGTCATTTCTAAATTCCATATCCTTACCTAACAGACGAACGAGATAAAGATGTCCGCTTGAAGAATGATCATCTCCAAAATGATTCAGAACCTGAACATTACAGTTTTTCAGAGCCTCATTATATCTGCCAATTATTTCACGGCGACGACGCAGCATTTCAGGATAACGTTTCATCTGAGCAAGACCAATGGCAGCCATAATGTCTGTCATGTTACACTTAAATGCCGGATAAACTATATCATATTCCCACGCACCAAGTTTTGTCTTAGCCAGAGCATCCTTATTCTGACCATGCAAAGATAACAACTGAAACTCTTTATACAGTTTCTCGTCATCAATACCCTCAATAGGTCTCCATGTTAAAGCGCCACCCTCAGCTGTTGTAAGGTTCTTTACTGCATGAAAAGAGAATGAAGTAAAGTCAGCAATCTCACCACACATCTTACCATGCCACTTGGCACCAAAAGCATGAGCAGCATCAGCCAAAACTACAACACGACCGAAAGCCTTCTGAATATCATTACTTGCTTTAAACAGATGTTTCTTACTTTCTACAGCAGCGAAAATCTTATCATAATCGCAAATAACACCGCCAAGGTCAACAGGCATTATAACCTTTGTACGTTCTGTAATAGCCTCAGCCATCTTATCATAATCCATTTCAAATGAATCAGGCTTAGTATCAACCATTACTACCTTTGCACCAACATGGGTTGTAACACTTGCCGTAGCTGTGTATGTATATGCAGAAGTAATAACCTCATCTCCAGGACCAACACCAAGCACACGGAGTATAAGTTCCATACATGCTGTTGCAGAATTTAAGCAAACAGACCTATTTGTATTACAATATGAAGAAATCTGCTTCTCAAATTCTTTTGTACGCGGACCTGTTGTTATCCAACCTGAGCGAATAGCCTCGGAAACTTCTTTAATCTCCATTTCACTCATATCTGGAGGTGAAAATGGAACATTCATCAATTTCATATTCATAATAAATTATTTTAAAATTTAATCGAGATTAATATATGTCTTGTAATATCGATAAACTTTTGCTCGTTTATCAACATAAGATAAATTATCAATTAATGCAAATATTGAAAAACTATATTATTTTACTCAAGACATTAATCCAATTGCTTTTTTTGCGATATTAGAATATAAGAAACTCTTAGATGCTTTTTGAGCTTTTAAATTCATAGAATCAATAAAATCTTCATCTAAAAATAGACTAATTGTTTTTGTTAATTCTTCAATGTCTTCTCCTTTAACAAATCTACAATTACCGTTTACATCTACATGGGTCATTTCTTCCCATTTTTTAAAAATAGAAGGTAATCCAACACCCACTGCCTGCTCCCATAATGTAGAATGAGTTCCAGGGAAACATGCAATATCAGATGCAACCATACAGTTCATAACCCTTTCTGCATTACACCATCCTAAATAATGTATATTAGAATTAAATTTTTCCTTTAAATATTCCATTTCCGGTGTAAGAACTCCACATATAACGAGATGAATTTTTGAATTATTCAGCATTTTAATAGAATCCAAAAGTACATGTGTATTTTTAAGTTTATCTATTTTACCACCTGTAAAAATTAATAGTTTGTCATCACCAACACCTAATTCTTTTCTAATTTTCTTACGAACTTCCAATCTATCATTAGGAATAGCATCATCATCAACCCCCATTGGAAGAAATTCTATCTTACCGCTATTCAAATGATACATTTCCTTTAAGAAACGACATCTCATAGGCGTTACACCATAACATTTCTTCAAAAAAGGCTCTAATTTTTTGACATAAAACCTCCATACAATCGGATGTAAAAAATATTTAGAGAATTTATTTCTTGCACTATTTATAAAATCTCCATGATGATCACCATATAAAATAACGTTTGGGTGATTTTTCATATACTTAACAAGAACCGTTGCATCTGCCATAGCTACTCCATGAGAAAATATTATATCTGGATTTTCTTTTTCTAATGTTTCATAAAAGCCAATATAACTACGCAACTTTCTAAATATTTTTTCTGGTTTTCTATATGCCAACCTAATAACTTTGTATCCATTAACATCCGTCCTTTCAGATGGTTCTGATAAAAAACAACCTTGTCCTTTATCATTAAAACTGAAAAGAGATGCTATTACTGTTACATCATGTCCCATTTTGACATGATATTTGGTAAGCATATTCTCTTGATATGAATAATTATCTATAAAAAAATTACTCAGACAGAGATGAACAATTTTCATAATTTTAAAGTCTTCCGTCAATTATATTCCTATCCAATAATCCTTTAACGTCATAGAGAACACTTTCTGATTTCAAGAATTCCCTGACATCAATATCCAAGAACTCCTTATGAGCTACAGCAAGAATAACAGCATCATACTTATCAGACGGCTTTACAGATGTAATGTCAATACCATATTCGTGTTTAACAGCTTCTGCATTAGCCCAAGGATCGAATACCGTAATATCGTTTGTATATTCCTTAAGAGTATGATATATATCTACAACCTTTGTATTACGAATATCAGGACAGTTTTCCTTAAATGTAACACCTAAAATAAGAATCTTTGCATCCTTAACTTTTACGCCCTTCTTATTCATGCACTTAATTGTCTGGTTTGCAACATAAGCACCCATTCCATCATTCAAACGACGAGCTGAGAACATGACACGAGGAAGAACGCCATAAACCTGAGCTTTCTGAATAAGGTAATAAGGATCAACGCTTATACAATGACCACCTACAAGTCCCGGACTTAACTTGATGAAGTTCCATTTTGATGATGCTGCATCAATAACATCACGCGTATCTATTCCCATTGCATTAAAAATCTTTGCAAGTTCATTCATAAATGCAATGTTAACATCACGCTGTGAGTTCTCTATAATCTTTGATGCTTCTGCAACTTTAATTGAAGGAGCCTTATGTGTTCCATTTACAAGAACCGAATTATAAAGTCCATCAACTATATCTGCAATTTCAGGAGTAGAACCAGAAGTTACCTTCTTTATCTTTTCTACCGTGTGAAGTTTATCACCCGGATTGATACGTTCAGGAGAATAACCTGCAAAGAAATCTACATTGAACTTCATTCCTGAAACACGTTCTACAACAGGAAGACATTCTTCTTCTGTTACTCCAGGATAAACAGTTGATTCATAAATAACGATATCTCCTTTCGAGATAACTTTACCAACTGTTTCGCTTGCGCCCCACAAAGGTTTAAGGTCCGGACGATTATTATCATCAACAGGTGTCGGAACTGCAACAATATATACATTGCACTTCTTTATTTCTTCAAGGTCTGTTGTACACTTGAAGCCATGGTTATTTATTGCATCCTGTAATAATTCATCTGATACTTCCAATGTCGCATCATGTCCACCATTAAGGGCATCAACACGTTTTTGGTTCATATCAAAACCTACTGTTTCATACTTTGTTGAGAATAAACGGGCTAAAGGAAGTCCTACGTAACCGAGACCGACTACGCAAATTTTGTAATTAGTATTCATCTTAAAATATTTATATACTCGTTGGCGGAATTAAATCAGCGCATATTTAACTCTGCCAATGGGTTT